>JASFTJ010000001.1:0-21166 GCA_050053615.1 Anaerolineae bacterium
GATCAGGTACTTTCTATCGTCGAACTTGACCTCGGTGCCCGCGTACTTGGCGTACAACACGCGGTCCCCCTCCGCGACGTCCATGGGGATGCGCTCCCCATCCTCGTCCTTGCGGCCCGGCCCGACCGCCACAACCTTGCCCTCCTGGGGCTTTTCCTTGGCCGTCTCGGGCAGGATGATGCCGCTGGCCGTCTTTTCCTCTTGCTCGATGGGTTCCACCACCAAGCGGTCCGCCAAGGGTTTCAGATTGAGTGCCATTTCAGTTTCCTCCTTACTCACGAATGATTTGGATTCACACGACGAGCGCGTTAGCACTCTCAGGACACGAGTGCTAACGCGAACCGTAGTATACCGCAACTCGTCAAACTATGCAAATCCTGAAGCGACTGCGGATCAAGGCCAAGGCCAAATTAGGGGAATGACGACCATGGCCACCATGAAGGTTATCAAATTCAGAAGAAAGCCCACCCTAAAATAGTCCCCAAACCGATAACCGCCGGGACCCATGACCAAGACATTGGACTGGTGGGCGACCGGCGTCAGAAACCCTGCAGACGCGGCGACAGCCACAGCCATCAGCGGGGCGTGCGGGTCAGAACCGATCTGCCTGGCAGCACCGATGGCAATGGGCGCGATGATCACCGCCGACGCAGCGTTGGACATGACCTGAGTCAGCAAATTGGTCAAGAGGTAGAATCCCACGAGTAATGCCAGCGGCCCTGTGTCGCCAAAGGCATCGATCATCAGGCCTGCCAGGAATTGAGCAGCGCCAGTCTTTTCCATGGCGATACCCAATGGCAACGTACCAGCCACCAGAAAGACCGCTTTCCACTCGATCGATTGGTAGGCTTCGTCCATCGTCAGGCAGCCCGTGATCACCATCAGCACGCCCGCCAGCAGAGCCGCGGCCATGATGGGCAGCCAACCGATCGCCACCAAGACGAGCATTAGTACCAGAAGCCCAGCAGCCAGCGGCGCCTTGCGGGCGCGCAGGGCAGGTGCAGCATCCACGTCGCCCAAGACGACAAAGTCGGGTTCGCGTTGCAGAACGCGGATGTTCTGACGCGGCCCCTGTACCAGAAGTGTGTCACCAAAGCGTAAGGGCAATTCGGCCAGGCCCGTGCGCCGCGGGCGACCATCACGCAAAATGGCCAGAACTGTCAGGTGATACTTTTCGCGGAACTGAATATCGGTCAACGTCTTGCCCGACAGCCGCGAGTGAGGCGAAAGAAGCACCTCAGCGATGCCTACCGCTTCGGTTTGCAAATCCTTGTCGTTCAGCCTGACCTCGGGCTGGATATCGAGATGACCAGCGGCCTCTGCCCATACCAGATTGTCCACCATGCCTTCGATTAGGAGCACATCCCCCCGGCGTAGGACGACATCCCTATCCGGCGCGAGTATCGCCTTCCCCCGTCGCTCCAGGCCGACCACCGATAGTTCAAAATCCTGGCGCAAACTGCTTTCGGCCAACGTCTGCCCAATAAGCTCAGAGTCAACCGGGATGCGCGCTCGGAATAGGCGCTCGCCCAGTTGATACTGACTCACAATGTCGATGTCTGGCGCAGCAACGCCCACCAGCCGCTCGTCTGGAGAGCGATCCGGCACGAGATGACGGCCAATCAGAATCATGTAAACTGTCCCTGCCACCAAAACGGCTACGCCCACCGGCGTATAGTCGAGCAGTGAAAATGGTTCCAATCCAGCCACACGCAAAGCATCGCTCACCAGGATGTTCGACGGAGTACCGATGAGGGTTGTCATACCGCCCAACAATCCGCCAAAGGCCAGAGGCATCAGTAGGCGGGAGGCATTGATGCGGACCTGGCGGGCCAGACTGACCACCGCCGGCATCAAGACGGCTGTCGCTCCCACGTTATTCATCACGCCAGACATCGATCCGACGGTCACCATCAGCAGGCCAATAAGCCGGGACTGCCCCTCGCCAGACACTTTGAGCAGCCGCTGAGCGAGAAAGTTGGCCACGCCGGTGTGAAACAACCCGCCGCTGACCATAAAAATGGCCCACACGGTAATGACCGCGGGGCTGCTGAATCCGGAGAAAGCTTCAGTGGGAGAGATGAGGCCGGTCAGGACCAAGGCCAGCAAGACCAGCAAGGCGACAACATCTACCCGAAGCTGTTCGGTGGTGAAAAGCAGAATGGATATGCCTAGAATCGCCAGCGTAAGGGCAATCTCGCCCGTCACCTTCGGACTACCTCCCTTCCAGCTTATCGTACCACGAGGCGACTGATTTGACAAGTGTCCCTGTCCAGGGTTGCATTACCTTCTGATCGTAGAGGTTCCCCTCTGTGCACGGTCACCGAGCAGCGCACGCCAGCGCCACAACCCCGGCCCAGGCTCGCGCGAGATTCTTGCCCCGTGGCACTTTGTGCTATAATATCGACCATGCATGAGCTGTCGGTTACGCAAAGTACTCTTGACATCGCGCTGCGGCACGCCAAAAAGGCCGGCGCACAGCGCATTCTGGCGGTCAACCTGGTCATCGGCGACCTGACGGGCTTTGTGGACGATTCCATCCAATTCTATTTTGACTTTTTGACGCGGGATACGCCCGCCGAGGGGGCGCGACTCAACTTTGAGCGGGTCGCCGCGCGCGTGCAGTGTCACGCCTGCGGCGCCGAATATGCCCCGCCTGACAGCCGCCTGTGGACCTGTCCTGAGTGCGAGGCCCTGGGCGGCGAAATCATCGCCGGGCGCGAGTTTTCGGTGGCAAGCATCGAGATCGAATAGGAGACTGATGTGGCTGAAATTGCAGTTGTAGAAGAAATCCTGAGCGCCAACGACCAGATCGCGGGCATCAACCACCGGCTGTTCGACCATCACGGCGTGCTGGCGGTCAATGTCATGGCCTCGCCCGGCGCCGGCAAGACCAGCCTGATTCTACGCACCATCGAGGCGCTGCAGGGCCGGCTGCGCGTAGGCGTTATCGAGGGCGACATTGCCAGCCGCGTGGACGCAGACAAGGTGGCCGAGACCGGCGCGCCCGTGGTCCAGATCAACACCGGCGGCGGCTGCCACCTGGACGCGCCCCAGATCCAAAACGCCATGGGCGAGCTACCCCTGGACGAAATCGACCTGCTCTTTATCGAGAATGTGGGCAACCTGGTCTGCCCCAGCGGCTGGGACCTGGGCGAGCACCTCCGCGTCGTCATCTCCAGCGTGCCCGAGGGCCACGACAAGCCGATCAAGTACCCCGGCATCTTTGTCAAGGCCGACGCCCTACTGCTAAACAAGACCGACCTAGCTCCCTACCTCGATTTCGATGCTGAGGCTTTTCGCACGGCGATCCGCGCTGTGAACGCCGACGCGCCGCTTTTCGAATTGTCGTGCAAAACAGGGCAAGGGATCGCGGCATGGCTGGAATGGCTGACACAGTAGCGCAATTGAAACAAATCAGCGTCCGCGGTGTGGTGCAGGGGGTCGGGTTCCGACCCTTTGTCTACCGCCTGGCCCACGACCACGACCTGACCGGCTGGGTGCTGAACCACTCCGGCGGGGTGGACATCGAGGTCGAAGGCCTGCCGCCCGCCCTGGACGCCTTCCTCCACGACCTGACTGCCGAGGCGCCGCCCCTGGCCCGCATTGTCGCCGTGGAAGCAACGGACGCGCCGCCCAACGGCTACGAGCGCTTTGAGATCCGCCACAGCGTGGCCGAGGCAGGCCGCTACCAGCTCATCTCGCCCGACATTGCCACCTGCGCCGACTGTCGCCGCGAACTGCTCGACCCGACCGACCGCCGCTTCCGCTACCCGTTCACCAACTGCACCAACTGCGGGCCGCGTTTCACCATCATCCGCGACATCCCGTACGACCGCCCGCTGACCACGATGAGCGCCTTTCCTATGTGCGCCGACTGCCAGCGCGAGTACGACGACCCGCTGGACCGCCGCTTCCACGCCCAACCCAACGCCTGCCCAGTCTGTGGCCCTCACGTCTGGCTGGAGGTTCGCAGTGACGGCTTCAGCCGTTCAGCCGCGGAGCGCGACGAGGCGATGCACCTGGCCGCACGGATGCTGCTCGCGCCGCCAGACGGCACAGGCGGCAAGGTGCTGGCCATCAAAGGCCTGGGCGGCTTTCACCTGGCCTGCGATGCGACCAGCGCCGAGGCGGTGTCGACCCTGCGCGCTCGCAAGGGCCGGCCGGCCAAGCCCCTGGCGGTGATGATGGCCACCCTCGACGATGTGCGCCGCCACTGCGAGGTCTCGGACGAGGAGGAAGAACTACTCACCAGCCAGCAATGCCCCATCGTCCTGCTCCGCTGGCGCGAAGAGTCGAACATTGCCCGCGAAGTGGCGCCCGGCAACCTTTACCTGGGCGTGATGCTGCCCTACACGCCTCTACATCACATCTTGCTGCGCGACGTGGGCCGGCCCCTGGTCATGACCAGCGGCAACCTCTCCGAAGAGCCCATCGCCCAGGCCAACGACGAGGCCCGCCGCCGCCTAGCTCCCCTGGCCGATGCCTTCCTCCTCCACAACCGCGACATTTACGCCCGCTACGACGACAGTGTAATAGCAAGCAGCAAGTTGCAAGCAGCAAGTAACAATTCCCAATTCATTCGCCGCTCTCGTGGCTACGCTCCCTTCCCGGTTCGTTTGCCCTTCCAGGCCCGCCAAATCCTCGCCGTCGGTGCTGAGCTGAAAAATACCTTTTGCCTCACTCGCGACGACTTTGCCTTCCTCAGCCAGCATATCGGCGATATGGAGAACCTGGAGACCCTGGAGCATTTTGAGCAATCTATCGAACTCTTCCGACACCTCTTCCGCATCGAGCCCGACCTCGTTGCCCACGACCTCCACCCCGACTACTTTGCCACCCAATATGCAAACACCGTGCCGGTACGGCGCGAGCAAATAAGCAAATCCCAATCCCCTAGTTCCCTAGTTCCTATCCAACACCACCACGCCCACATCGCCTCTTGCCTGGCCGACAACGGTTGGACGCTCGACGACGGCCCCGTCATCGGCGTCGCCTGGGATGGCACCGGCTACGGTCTCGACGGTCACATCTGGGGCGGCGAGTGGTTCGTGGGCGACTATCGTGGCTTTGAGCGTGTCGCCTACCTGGAGTACCTGCCCATGCCGGGCGGCGACGCGGCCATTCGCAACCCGTGGCGACTGGCCCTGGGCTACGTCTACGCACTGACCGGGCAAGCGCCGAACTTGCCGGGCATCTCTGAGCAAGAGGCGCACATCGTCCGCCAGCAGGTGGATCGCCGCCTGAACACACCGCTGACCTCGGCCGCAGGTCGGCTGTTCGACGCCGTGGCAGCCTTGCTTGGCGTCCGCCACGCCGTGACCTACGAGGCCCAGGCGGCCATCGAGCTGGAAATGCTGGCCACCCGCTGGGCCGGGAGACCGGCCATGATCCAGACCGCGGACCAACACCGGCCCTACCCCTTTGAGGTGGAGGGCGCCGCCGCAGTCGTGCGCCTGCGGCGGTTGCTCGAAGCAATCCAAGCGGAGCGAGAGGCAGGCGTCGATCCGGGCGAGATTGGCTGGCGCTTTCATCAAACAACGGCCGAGATGATCGTGTCTGTATGCCAGCGCATCGCCGGCGAAACCGCGCTAGACACAGTCGCCCTCAGCGGTGGCGTGTTCCAAAACCGGTTGCTGCTATCATTGGCCGTTCCACAGTTGGAGCAGGCCGGCTTTTGCGTCCTGCTCCACCGCCAGGTGCCGTGCAACGACGGCGGCATCAGCCTCGGTCAAGCAGCGCTGGCCCATTTTGCTACTTGAACTCCTGATCAGAGTCGGCCCACGGGCACGTCAAAGTGGATCCGGCAGCGCCGAGTTCGTTCGCTGTCCTGGACGTAAAAGGTGAACTCCTGGGCGCGCGGCCTCAGATCCTCCCACATCTGCAGCGGCACATAGATAGCGCCGTAGCGTCGGCCCCACTCCCCGATCTGAATCGCCGCAAAGCTTTCTGGGTTGTCAGGCTTGCCCACCAGACCTGATGGGACCTCACCAGCCAGTCATCAGTTGATGACCATCGTACGGAGCTTGATGGTCATCGCCCCTTCGTTCTCTTTCAAGTATCGCTTTAGCCATTCGGATTTGGTTCGAGCGAAGATCATTTCTCCCGTTCCTCGGCGATGCTCAGGCCGGCCTCGCCTCCTTCGTTGGAGCTTTGAAAAAGGCCCGCCGAAGCCAGAGGGCGACGTAAACTAGGCCGACCAGCACCGGCACTTCGATCAGCGGGCCGATCACGGTGGCCAGCGCCTCTTGCGAGGCGATGCCAAAGGTTCCCACCGCCACGGCGATGGCCAGCTCAAAATTATTGCTGGCTGCCGTGAAGGATTGGGTGGCGACCAGCGGGTAGCTGAACCCGCGCCAGATGCCAAGGGCAAAGGAAACAGCAAACATGATCAGAAAATAGAAAACCAACGGGATGGCCACTCGAAGCACATCCAGCGGCTGAGCCAGGATCTTGTCGCCCTGCATGGAGAACATGACCACGATGGTGAAGAGCAACCCCACCAGCGCCGTCGGGCCGAGCTTGGGCATGAGCACCGTATCGTACCACTCGCTGCCCCTGCGACGGACCCCGATGTAGCGGGTCATGATGCCCGCGGCCAGGGGGACGCCCAAAAAGATGAGCACGCTCTTGGCAATGTCTCCCATGCTGATATCCACCACCGCCGCCTCGACGCCTGTCGTGAGCCCAGCCGAACTACCAAACCAGCCCGGGACCACTACCAGGTACAAGTAGGCCAGAGGGCTGTACATGACAATCTGAAACACCGAATTGAGCGCTACCAGCACAGCGCAGTACTCACTATCCCCATCGGCCAGCATGTTCCAGATGAGGACCATCGCGATGCAGCGCGCCAGACCCGTGATGATCAGCCCCGTGCGGTAGCCGGGCTCGTTGGCCAGGAACAACCAGGCCAGAACAAACATGATGGCCGGCCCGATGACCCAGTTCAGCGCCAGCGACATGGTGAACTGTTCCTTGACCTGGGTGATCTTGCCCAACTCCTCGTACTTGACTTTGGCCAGCACGGGGTACATCATCCACAACAGACCAACGGCAATGGGGAATGAGACCGTGTCAATACGGAGGGCGTTAAAGACATCCTTGATGCCCGGCCACATGGCGCCCAGGATGACACCCAGGGCCATGGCCATAAAGATCCACAGCGGTAGGAAGCGGTCCAGCAGGGAAAGCTGTTGGACCACGCCGACTTGACGGGCAGATCCTTCTGCATTAGTAATGGACGAATTTGTCATCGATTTTCGCCTCCTGTGTGTTTTCAAGTAATCCCAATGTGCCGAGCATCCACCTAGTCTACGCTTCCTCTTCTACCAAGGCGTTGGTCACCCAGGTCGTCACCTCAGCCTTGGATGGAATACGCCCGGAGCTGACCACCTTCTCGTTGATGACCAATCCCGGCGTACCTACAATGTCGTAAGATAGGATATCACTCATATTCGTCACTTTGGTCACCGCAGCTTGAACCCCCATTTCGGCCACTGCCCGGCGCACCGTCTTTTCCAGACGCTTGCAGTTGGGGCACCCAGGACCAAGAACCTTGATCTCCATCGTTGAATCCTCCTTTTTCTTTTGAATTCGCACCGGTTGCTTGCTCGCGGTAGCTCCGCACTTGACCGTGATGATTGGCAATGGGCCATTCTATCGCCCAGCTAGGCCATGCATGTAGGGCCGGATTCCAATCCGGCCACAACCTGGCGGGTTAGAAACTCGCCCTACTCGTCGACCACGGTTTACTGGGGTGCTCCCCTTGCTCGCAGGGTTGTGTGCGATCTCGCCTAACGCAGACGAGTCTCGGCTGCAGGCATGGTTCGGCGACGACGTCGGCCAACCAGCCACAGGCCGAGAGCCAGCAGTCCCAAAGCGGCCGCGAGGCTCAGTAGGATCGGCCAGGCACTGGCGCCGTTCACCCAAGCACCGTAGAGCAGACCAGCCAGGGTGCTGAACAAGGTCACCCAGGCGACGTACACCCAAGCCCTCTTGTTGCCGATGACCTTGGCTGTGATCAGGATACTCTGCACACTCAACGCGGGGTCAGCCATCAGATAAGCCAGCAACGGCCCGCGATGCATACCCAATCCCAGGAACATGTTGGCGATGGGCACCTCGACAAGCGTGGGAAAGTACATAAACACGCCAAAGAGCACGCCAACCAGGTTGGCCCACAGCGTGTTCCGTCCGGCGATCGCCTGGATCAAGGTGGCTGGGATCAACACTCGCACCATCCCGGCGATGAATACTCCCACGATGAGCAGGGGAAAGATCTGTTTCACAAAGCGCCACATCTCCCACAGCCATTCTCGAACTCTGTGCTCGTCCAAGCCCTTCCAGGCAAGCAAGCCCACAGCCGCAAGGGCGATTATCTCGCCGATGAACCGGCCTGTGAGGCCAACGACCAAGCCGTTGGCCTGTGTCCTAATCTGGAGCGCGGCCGCCAGCAACGTCAGCGCGATGAGCGACAGGGCAATCCATGACCACCGGTTGAATCCTTCGTCGATCTCGTTGAGACCAGGCCACGCGGTCAGCCCGATCAGACCCAACATCACAATGAGAACGACCCCTTGCACCGAAAGGCCCTCCTGCCCTTGGCTGGGGTCATACGGCACCAGCCGATCCAGCGTCGCCTGCCATTGATTCACACTGGCCAGGGGCAGCGTGACCTGCGCATAGATATCTTTGAACAAGTCAACTCCCAACGTGCCGACGACAAGCACCGCCAGCAACAACAACATAAAGATCCAAACAGCCGGTTTGACTTGGGCCGTGGCGGCAAAGGGGTCCGTGTGGTAGGTTGCCGGCCCGTGGTCTTTTCGCCGGAAGAGGAAGGCCATGATCAGGCCGATGCCGACGCCAAAGACCGCCGAGAGGATAATACGTGCCACGGCAATGTCCAGGCCGATGGCCACACCGGTATAGCTCACGGCCAGGATGTTGATGGCTGGCCCGACGAACAGAAAGGTGATGGCCGGGCCCAGACCCGCGCCCTTTCTGTAGATGCCGGCGAACAGAGGGAGAATCGTGCAGGAACACACCGCCAACACAAATCCCCCCACGGCGGCCATGGGGTAGGAAAGCCATTTGGGTGCAGATGCGCCCAGGTAGCGGGTGATAGCTTCCTTGGGGACAAGGGCGGTCATCGCCCCGGCGATAAAGAACGCCGGCACCAAACATAACAAAACGTGAGCGGCCAGGTAGGAGGCCAGTCCGCTCACGCCCGATTGTAGCATAGCAACGATATAGTCTGCGATGAGCATCTTTTACCCCCATTGGCTCGTTTCTGCCGCTGCATCGGCAGGAAGATCACACACAATATTCAGGAATTTGAATATTTACAATCAAAATAAAAAGAATCAAGCCTGGCAGTGCGGACAAGGGCAGCCGGGTACCGGTTCCTCCGGGAGTGGTGGAAAGTCATCCCCATCCCCGTTCGCACGCAACGCCTGCTTGCCCATGGCTAAGAACTCGATAACCTTTTCGTCCCGGGGACTGTAGTAGATCAACGTACCATCGCGGCGGTCGGTGACCAGTCCTGCTTCCCGGAGCGTGGCCAGTTGCTGCGAGACATACGGCTGCCGTTGGTCTAGGATGGCAGTCAGATGGCAGACACAGGCCTCTTGCTGCGCAAGGATATCCAGGATGCGCAGCCGCACCGGGTGAGCCAGTGCTTTGTACAGTTCGGCCAGATCTTGATAGCCATCCATTACCTTGTTTCCCCCTTCATTCAAAAAACTGAATATATTATACTCCCGATACTGGATTTTGTCAAATCTACTCCCAAAGCTGCCACCGCGCCGTCCCGATGGTCCCTGTGCCTGGCCGCACAGGGCAGGCCGGCATCGGGGATGGTCCGGCATCGGGGAAGGGCAAGCACAACCATTCTCGTTCTAGGCTTGGAGGTGACCTCGAGGTGCAATGCCCGCTGCGAAAGCCCTGAGGGCACACACGTTGCTCTTTCCCGTCGGGCGTAGTATAATAGGTGAGGGAGAACTGTATGGAAAAAATGTCCGGCTGGATTCACTATAACCTCTGCTGTGTATTTGTTGATCCTATGCGACACACGACTGCGAGGGATGAATGATCATCATTGACGGTTCATACGGAGAAGGAGGCGGCCAAGTATTGCGCACGAGCCTGGCCCTGTCAGCCATCACCGGCCAATCCGTGCGCATCGAACAGATCCGTGCCCGGAGACGCAAACCCGGTTTGCGCCCCCAGCACCTGACCTGCGTCCGCGCCGCGGCCAGGATTACCAACGCCGAGGTTGAGGGAGCCAAACTGGATTCCCAGGCACTGACCTTCGTCCCACAGTCGGCACCTAAGGCAGGCACCTATCACTTTGACGTGGCCCAGGTGGCCAAGGGTGGCAGCGCGGGGTCGGTGAGCCTCATCCTGCAAACGGTGCTCTTGCCTTTGGCTTTGGCCGGAGGCACCTCGCGAATCACGCTGCACGGCGGGACCCACGTGGCCTGGAGTCCCCCCTTTGACTATCTCAAGCGGGTCTACCTGCCTACCCTGGCCCAGATGGGCGTCCAGGCCAAGGTCAACATCCGCAAGTGGGGCTGGTATCCCATCGGCGGCGGAGAGGTCAGAGCGAGGGTGGAAGGGAGCCTAGCACAGGCGGCCCTCCGCGGGCTGGACCTGCGCGAGCGAGGGGAGCTCCTGCGCGTGCGGGGTATATCGGCCAGCAGCAACCTGCCCAAGCACATCCGCGTGCGCCAGGAGCGGGCAGCCCTACAGACCCTGCGCTCCAATAGCGTCAACGCCCGCATAGACGTAATAGACGCGCCATCCAAGGGCAAAGGCACAGTCGTCTTTCTCTGGGCCACGTGCGAAAACGCGGTAGCCGGATTCACCTCCTTGGGCGAATTGGGCAAGCCTGCCGAGCACGTCGCCGAAGAAGCCGCTCAAGAGCTCGTGGACTATGTGCAAAGCAACACGATCTTGGACCGCTACCTGGCCGATCAACTGGTGCTGCCCATGGCGCTATCCGAGACGCCGTCACACTTTACCACCGAACGGGTAACCCAACACTTGCTGACCAATGCCTGGGTGGTAAACCAGTTCCTGCCCGGTCGCGTGCGCGTGGAGGGAGGGGAAGGGCAACCGGGCGCTTGCCGGATCCCTGGCAAAGAGAGTTGATCGCCAGCCATCACCCTGGGAGGGTTCGATGCATTGGGTGTACTTGATCGCCGCGATTCTTGCCGAGGTGGGAGGCACCCTCTCGATGAAACTATCGGAGGGATTCACCAAGCTGACGCCTTCGATTCTGGTGTTCGCCTTGTACGGAATCAGCCTCGGCCTCTTGACCCTGGCACTCGAGGAAATTGACGTGAGCGTGGCCTATGCCATCTGGTCAGGGGTGGGAATGGCCCTCATCGCCACCGTAGGGGTTCTGTGGTTCAAAGAACCAATGACCGCTATCAAGATCGTCTCATTAGGGCTGATCATCCTCGGTGTGGCCGGCCTCAATTTGGGCGACAGAGCCTGATAAAGATCGAACGATCTGGAAGGAGTGGAAATATGGACAAGCGCGCAACAACGTCGTGGCTCATATCATTGCTGTTAGCCCTGTTGCTGGTCGGCTGCGACGTTAACATCAACATTGGCACCGACGAGGCTACACCGGGTCCTACGCCGCTGGACAGTGCCACGCCGATCCCGGCCACGTCTACACCGGAGCCGTCGGTCCCAACCACCAAAGCTCCCACCCCCACTTTTGTACCATCGACTCCTGTTCCATCCACAGTCCCCGCCGAGCCTGAGCCTGAGCGCATCGAGTTCGAGCCGGGCGCCATCTCGGCCACCCTCACGGGCCACGTGGCGGCGGGCAGCGCCGATCTGTACGTGCTGTGGGCAATGGCGGACCAGACGATGGAGGTCGATCTCGTCTCAGTGGCGGCCGACGTTCGCCTCGAGATCTGGGGCGAGGACGGCACGCCGCTCAAGCGGGCAGCCGTTGGCGGCCCATCGTGGACGGGCACCCTCCCTTTGACACAGGACTATTTTATCAAGGTGATCTCGTTCGGGTCGGCAGCCGATTACACGCTGACAGTGACCGTCCTGCCACTAGAGTCGGAGCGACCGGCGACGCGGATCGAGTTCGCGCCGGGGGCTACCTCGGCCACGGTGACAGGGCACGTGGGCGCCCACCAAGCTGACCTCTATGTGCTGCGCGCGCTGGAGGGCCAGATCATGGAGGTCGAGGTTGACTCGCCGGCCGAGGACGTGCTGCTGGAGATCTGGGGCGAGGACGGCGTTCCCCTCAAGCGCCACGTCGATGGTGAATCCTCGTGGACCGGTGAGTTGTACGCCTCCCAGGACTATTTCATACACGTCATCTCCTTCGGATCGGCGGCGGATTACACGCTGACGGTGACCATCCCACCACTGGGAGAGGGGCCAGAGCCTCGGCCGCAGCCACAGCGCATCCAGTTCGCACCCGGGGCAACCTCTGCCACGGTGACGGGCGACGTGGACGCCTACGAGCACGACGTCTATGTGCTACGCGCCCTGAGCGGTCAGACGATGACCGTCGAGCTGATCTCGCCGGCTTCGGACGTGGTGCTGGAAATCTGGGGGGCGGATGGACAGCCGCTCTTGCGCCACGTGACCGGCCAGACAACCTGGACCGGGCTGCTGCACGCTACGCAGGACTATTTCATCAAGGTGGTTTCGTTCGGCTCGGCGGTGGACTATACGCTGACGGTCACTATTCCACCGACGTAGCCAAGTGCCATTGGAAAAAGCTCCAACCCTCTTCCCCGAGACGGGGGCTGTGAACACATTGTCGGACAGGTTTTAAATCAGGCCCAACTCCCGGGCACGGAGGGCCGCTTGGGTGCGGTCGCGGGCGCCCAACTTGCTCAGGATGGCCGTCACGTAATTCTTGACCGTGCCCTCGGCCAGGCTCAGCCGGTCGGCGATCTGGCGATTGGTCAGACCCTGGGCCAGCAGCTCCAGGATCTCACCCTCGCGCTCGGAGAGGGGCTCGGCCAGGCCAGCGTCGGCTTGGCGGGCCGGGGGGGCCACGCGGGCGAACTCGGCCACCACCTTGCGCGCTACCGATGGCTGGATGAGGGCGCCGCCAGCGGCCACAGTGCGCACCGCCTGGGCCAGGTCGCCGCCCGAGACGTCCTTGAGCATATAGCCCTGTGCCCCAGCGCGCAGTCCCTCAAACACGTACTCGTCGTCGTCGAACGTGGTCAGGATCACGACACGGGCGTCTGGCCAGCGCTCGCGCAAACGCCAGGTGGCCTCCACCCCGTCCATGCCCGGCATGCGCACATCCATCAGCACCACGTCGGGTTGAAGCGCAGCATACGCTTCCAAGGCATCCTGTCCGCTTGTGGCTTCGCCTACCACGTCCAGGTCTGGCTCGAGTTCCAGTAGGATGCGCAGCCCCTCGCGCATGAGGCGTTGATCGTCTACCAGCAAAATGCGGATCATCTCAGTCATCGTCCTGCTCCACGGGCAAGGGGAGGCGAAACGAAAGCTGCGTTCCCCCACCCGAACGCGGCTCCAAGTGCAGCTCGCCGCCCAGTTGACCGGCCCGCTCGCGCAGGCCTCGCAGGCCAAAGCCCGTTTGGTCAGCGCTGTGGGAAACTCCCTTTCCATCGTCACTGATCAGTAAGGCAACCTCATCATCCTGGGCGGTCAACACCAGCCACACCTGACCCGCCTCCGCATGCTTTTGGATGTTGGTCAAGGCCTCTTGGGCAGTCCGGTAGAGGGCTACGCGGTGGGCGTCGGGCAGGGGTGGCATCTTGTCGGGCAGCGCGTGGTGGATGGCGAGCCCCGTGGCCTCTTCAAAGTGCTCCATCAGCCGCCGCAGTGCGCTGCGCAGGTGCAGGTCGGCCTCGATCGGGGCCCGCAGGGCAGCCACGGTAGCCCGTAGCTCGGTCAGCGCCTGACGCACCTGCTCGCGCACGGTGCCCACCAGGCCGGCCGCCCGCTCCGTGTCGGTGGGGCACAGGCGCTGGGCGGCTTCCAGTTGTACCGAAGCCACGGTCAGGAAATGGCCCAGCGTGTCGTGCATCTCGCGGGCCAGGCGGTTGCGCTCCTCGACAACGGCCATTTCTTCAGCGCGGAGCGCATATTCCTGTAACTGCTCGTGGGCTTGTCGCAGTTCATCGAGCAAGGTCTGGCTTTCGCGCCGCGCCGCGTTGGCCCGGAGCAGGGCGCTGGCATAGGCGGCAAAAAAGGCGTTGATCCCACCATAGATCACCAGGCCAATCAACCCCTCGTTCCAGTTAAAGTTGACGACAAACGAGGCCGCCGTGACCAGCACGTAGGCGGCGATCCAATAGACGCCCGGGTTGGGCGACAGAAAAAGGATGGCCTGGACGGTAAACAGGCAATAGAGGGTGGGGAACATGGTCCAGCCAGGCACCAGGAACATCAGCACCGTGACCAACGCGCCCTGTACGCCCAGGTAGAGGTGGATGTGCCAAGCTGGGCTTTTTTCATCGGGCCCACGCAACTGGAGGATGGCGATGATCAGAAGCAGGGCGATCATAAGACTGCGAATGGGAGTCGAGGTAGTCTCATTGAAGCCGACCACAGCTGACGCCCCGATAAAAATGTAGCTGGCGACCTGAAAGATCGTGCCTTCGCGCCGTGACATCATTGCCTGGGACATAACGACATTATACTCCCTCCGAGCATTCTGGGCAATACTGAGACCTGACAGGATGGCCTGCAGCCAACCTGTCAGGTCTCGCGCAGGTCAGGCTTCCTCAGCCTTGCCAAAGAGCTGCCGCTTGTCGAACCAGGGTTTGACCAACAGAAAGGCGCCCAGGATGATGAGCAGGAAGGCGCCCTCGATGGCTTCCAACCCCGCCAGTTGCAGGATGCCGCCCAGCAGCGAGATGACGCCCAGAAAGGTCGTAAAACCGCTCATCTTGATGTCGTTGAAGTAGCGCGCCGCGTTCAGCCCCAGCATGATGAGGCCGACGCCGATGGACCAGAACCCCTTGGCGATGACATCGTGGGGCACGAGCATAAACCCGCCCAGCATGATCAGGAAACAACCCCAGCCGATGGTCTCCAGGCGCTTGTTCAGCGCGGCCTTTTCTTCGTCTATGACGATTTCCTTTCTGGGGGTCTGGGCTTCGGCCCTTTGCCCGCCGAGCCCGGCGGTGGCCAGCAGCACGATGCCCACCACGCCCAAGGCGGCGACCGGAACCCAAGGCATGTTTTCGTCGCCCACCTGGAACATCATGTTCTCGGCGGGTAAGGTCAAGTTCAGCACCCCCAGCAGCGCAGCCAAGGCCAGACAGATAATCCCTCCCACGATTCTTCCCCTGTTCATTTTTTCCCTCCTTGTCGTTACTTGCTACTCGAACTTGAAGCGCCACACCGCGACGGCAAAGAACACGACGGCAAAGCCGAGCAGCGCCAGGATGTTGGGCGCCGTCCGAGCCAGGGTCCAATTGTCGGCGATGAGCCCCATGTAGGCCTCGATGCCCCAGGCGCTGGGCGTCAGCCGCGACAGGACGCCAATGAATCCCTCGGCGCGAAAGAGGGGAAAGATGCTGCCGCCCAGGGCCAGCAGGACAAAGCCGAGGACCATGCCTAGTCGGTCGGACTGCTGGCTGGTGCGGCACAGCGCGCCGAGCAACATGCCCATCGCCGCCGAGGCCACGGCCAGGGCCAGGGTCAGTAGCAGCAAGGCCAGCGGCGACTCGCCCAGCGGCATCTGGAACAGGGCATAACCCACGCCGAACAGGACGATCACCTGCAAGAAGACGATGCCCATGTAGGCCAACACCTTGCCGCCGATGACAGCGCCGCGCGGCATGGGCGAAGACATCAGGCGGCGGAAAGTGCCCTCTTCTTTTTCCCGCAGCAGCGTGGTGGCCATCTGGCCGATGAGAAAGAAGGCAAAAGCCACGGTAAAGCCGGGGATGTAGTAGGTGATGGGGTCCCACGGCTGGAGTTCCTCCGCGCCGGCCACGGCCTCGTCCTCCACGGCGATGACCGGGTTGTGGCGCATCTGCTGCACCTGGGTCCAAAGGACGCCCAGGGTTTGGGCCTCGACGGCCTGGCGCATCTCGGGCGGGGCCTGGTCATAGTCGGGCGACTGGGCCAGGACGGCGTGGATGCCGTAGCGCAGCTCGCCCAGCAGGCCGATCTCGGCCATGGCCCGGTTGGCGATGCCGGCGACGATGTTGGCCGCCTCCTGTTGGGTCGAATCCTTGATGATGGTGACCTGTACCGGCTCGCCGGCGTCGATCTTGCTGCTAAACTCGGCGGGGATGACGAGTGCCGCCGGAGCGTCGCCGTTGGCCACGCGCTCGTCGGCCAGCGCCGCGTCGTCCATCTCTTCGACGATGAGCACCTCGGTCCCCTTGAGGCCGTCAGCCAGCATCTGGCCGTAGGCGCCGCCATCCTGGTTGATCACCAGGACGTCGATCTCGATGGTCGTCTCATCGCTCCCGGTGCCGCCAAAGGCGATGCCCAACAGGCTGGCAAAGAGCAGTGGCATCAAAAAGTAGACGGCCAGGGCGCCCTTGTCTTTCAGAACGATGAGCAGGTCTTTCCATGCGACGGCTAGACTGTTTCTAATCATTTTTCTCTCCTTACGTGACCGGGTGCCGGACTGTGCACCACGGAACACGTCCTAGTCAAACTTGAACCGGGTCAGGCCGATGGCGAAAAACACTACCACAAAGCCGGCCAGGATGCCCAGCTCGGGCAGGATGTCGGCCACGCCCTGGCCCCGGAGCATCAGGTCGTTGAAGGCTTGCAGCGCCCAGTAGTGGGGCACGACCTTGCCGATGGTGTTGAGCAAGTCGCCCAGGACGAAAGCGGGGATAAAGGCCCCACCGACCATGCCGGCGACCCACAGGACGACGGAGCTGATGCCGCCAACCTGGCTCTCGGTGCGGGACAGGGCCGCCAGCAGGATGCCCAGGCTGGTGGAGCACAGCGCCACTAGGACGGCGATCAAGATCAATCCCAGCGGTGGGGCGTCCAGCGTCGGGGCCTCTTGCCCCACCAGGGGCAGCAGGACCATGCTCGCCGCCACAATGACGACCATCTGCACGATGGCGATGACAAAGTTGGGCAGCATCTTGCCGGCCACCAGTTCCCACTTGCTCAGTGGCGCGGCCAGCAGGCGGCGAAAGGTCCCCTCTCTTTTTTCGGCAAAGATCGACATGGCCGTGGTCTGGGCGGTGAGGAAGGCAAACATAACGGCAAACCCGGCGACGCTAAAGGTCGAGGGGCTGAAATCCTCCCGACCCTTGGTGGTCTGCGTGGGCCACCTGGCCGACAGGCTGACCAACGGGGCGGTTTTGGCCCGCTCGAATTGGCTCCGAGCCTGGTCCTTGATCCGCTCGGCGGTAAGGATCTGTGCCTCTCGCGGGGCGTCGCCCATCATGGCCCCCATCTGGCTCAGGCCGCTCACCAGTTGCGTCTCCAGCGACAGGTCGGCGGCCACGCCGTCGACCACCAACTGGACGGCCTTGACCTCCGAGTTGCTGGCGCCGGGACCGTACTTTAGGCGCAGCTTGGTCTGTGTACCAGCCTGCACATCGGCGCTAAAGTTGGCGGGGATGGTGAGGGCCATCTTGATCGTTTCGTCCTTCAGGTCGGTCTCAGCCTGGGCTTGATCATAGTCCTGGGTCTGGAGGCCGCGCTCGTCATTGAGGTTTTGCAGAAGCAGCGCCGACATCTCGCCGCCGGGGTCAAGGTTGACCACCGGGACGGTGATGACCTCCTCCTCAAGAGCCTCGCCTGCCGAAAAAGCCGCGCTGAAAGCCAGGATAAAGCCCACCGGTACTAAGAACAGCAGCAAAATCTGCCCCCGGTCCTTGAGCAATAGCGACAAGTCTTTGAAAGCAACACTTAAAGCATTCATGGTTCACTCCTCTTGTCAGGGAATCTGGTATCGGGAAATCAGGGAATCCGGCAGTCCTTATTCTCCTGATACCTGGTACCTGATACCTACTGGCGCAGCTTTTTGCCGGTCAGATGCAAAAAGACGCTTTCCAGGTTCGGCTCCAGGATCTCCAGCGAGGTGACGCGCACGTCGAGCTGGTTGGTGACGTCGAGGGCGCCCATCAAGCCTTCCTGAAGGCGCTGGGTCTCGATCTTGAGCTGACCACCCGTGCTGCCCGCAGGGTCAGTATCGCGGCGGGTTGCCGATTTGACGGCGGGAATCTGGGCGACGCGCTCGGCGAGGTCGTCGGGCGCGCCTTCGGCCACGCCGAGCATGATCACGCCGCCGCCCAGGCTGCGGATGAGGGCCGTGGGCGTGTCCTGAGCGATCAACTCGCCCTCGTCCACGATGGCGACGCGGTGGCAGAGGCGCTGCGCCTCCTCCATGTAGTGGGTGGTATAGATGACGCTCATGCCGGCCTGGTTCAGCGCCTCCACGCTTTCAAAGATGGCATTGCGGCTCTGGGGGTCCACGCCGACGGTCGGCTCGTCCAGGAAGAGGATTTCGGGCTTGTGCAAGAGCCCAGCGCCGATGTTGACCCGGCGCTTCATGCCGCCCGAATACTTTTCGACCGCTTCGTCGGCGCGCTCGGTCAGGCCGATCATTTCCAGCACCTCGTCCACCCGCTGGCGCAGCTCTTTGCCCTTCAGGCCGTAGATGCGCCCGAAAAACATCAGGTTTTCGCGGGCCGAGAGGCTCATGTACAGGGCCATCTCCTGGGGGACCAGGCCCATCTTGGCTTTGATCTCGTTGGTGTGCGCCTTGAGGTCCAGCCCGTCCACCGTGATTTTGCCGCCGGTCGGTTCCAGCAGCGCGGTGAGCATCGAAATCGTCGTCGTCTTGCCCGCGCCGTTGGGGCCGAGCAAGCCAAATACCTCGCCCCGCGCCACCTGGAGCGAGATGCCCTTCACGGCTTCGAACTCTCCGTACGACTTTCTCAGGTCTTGGGCAATGAGAATCGGTTGAGTCATTGGTTCCTCCTTCTCTGGGATTGAGTGGCGGCCTGCCTGCCGCCGTCAGTGCTCATAGGATACGGGACAAGGGGTCATATAGTCTAGTGCCAGAGGTCACATCCTGGGGTCACATTCCTCAGTCCGTCCATCTTGTCGCTCCGCGGCCTTGCCATACCGACCAGTCGGTTTGACAAGGGGGCCAACCTGTGATAGCATCCCATACCGACCAACCAGTCGGTATTTTTCGTCAAGGAGGAGCCAATGACCACACAATCACGGGGCGAGGAAACCCGCACCCGAATTCTCGACGCCGCCCTCGCGGGCTTTGCCCGCTACGGCTATGATTCCACCAGTGTTGCCCAGATCTGCAAACGAGCCAACGTAACCAAGGGCGGCTTCTACCATCACTTTCCCAGCAAACAGGCTATTTTCCTAGAGTTGCTGGAGCGCTGGCTGGAGAGTGTGGACATGCAGCTTGAGGGAATGCGCTCAGGAACTGGGGCGGTCCCCGAGCAGCTATTGCGGATGACCGCCACGATCCGGCAAGTCTTCCAGGACGCCGATGGCAAATTGCCTATCTTTCTCGAGTTCCTGACCAAGGCCGGGCACAGCCCGGTGGTCTGGCAGGCGACCGTCGCGCCGTTCCGCAAGTATCATCAATTCTTTGCCCAGATGATTGAGGAGGGCATCGCCGAAGGTTCACTCCGTGCAGTTGACCCGGATTTCGCCACGCGGGTGCTGCTCTCCATCGCCATCGGTCTGCTGGTCCAGGGGCTGCTCGATCCCCACAGTGCTAACTGGGGACAAGTAGCACAAGAAGGGGTCAAGTTATTGTTAGAAGGGCTGGAAGGAACAACATGAACGTATTGCTCACCGGCGCCTTTGGAAATGTCGGCGCCAGCACATTGGAAGAATTGCTAAAGCAGGGCCACACGGTGCGTTGCTTCGATCTCAAGACGCGGGCTAACGAACGGACCGCCCAGCGATTCACAGGTCGGTTCGAGGTAAACTGGGGCGACCTGCGCCGTCCGGACGACGTGGTTGCGGCCGTGCGAGGCCAGGACGTCGTCATCCACCTGGCCTTTATCATCCCCAAGCTGTCGACCACCGGCTTTGAGTCGGAGGAACACCCCGCCTGGGCGCGCGAGATCAATGTTGGCGGCACGCGCAATCTGATCGAGGTGATGCTGGCCCGGCCACAACCGCCCAGACTTCTTTTCGCATCATCGTACCACATCTATGGCCAGACACAAGATCAACCACCGCCCCGGACTGTGGAGGATGCCGTCCAGCCCATCGAGCACTATGCCCAGCACAAAGTCGAGTGCGAGGAGATGATCCGCGCTTCGGGCTTGGCGT
This sequence comes from Anaerolineae bacterium, assembly GCA_050053615.1. GTDB lineage: Bacteria > Chloroflexota > Anaerolineae > JAAYZQ01 > JAAYZQ01 > JASFTJ01. Next base: position 20,275 of record JASFTJ010000001.1, read on the forward strand.
GGGCCATCCTGCGGCTGGCGGCGACCCTGCCTTTGGCGATGAAGATGGACCCCGGCATGTTCGACGTGCCCTTGGACAACCGCATGGAGTACGTCCACACGCGCGACGTGGGCCTGGCCTTTGCCAATGCCGTACGCAGCCCCGATGTGTGGGGCAAGACGCTGCTGATCGGCGGCGGTCCGCGCTGCCAATACACCTATCACGAGATCACCAGAAAGGTGCTCGATGGCCTGGGGATCGGACCGCTACCGGGTGAAGCGTTTGCCACGACGCCCTTTCCCACCGACTGGGTCGATACGACCGAGAGTCAACGGCTGCTCCGGTACCAGCGCCGCACCCTGGACGATTACGTCGAGGAGATGAAGGCCCAATTGGGACACAAGCGGGTCCTGGTCCGCGCCTTCCGGCCCCTGGTGCGCTACTGGCTGCTGAAACACTCGCCTCACCACCACGCCGGGCAGCCGGGATGGTTTGCCCTGGTGAAACAGGGGCTCAAGCTGCTGAACCGCAAGCCCACCGGGGTCAAGATCCGGTAAGCTGGGTCGCGGCTTGCCAGAAACTCGCATCCCGCGTATAATGACTCTATCGAAACGTGGAGGTGCAACCATGGCGCAACCGTTTCTCGTCTCGCCTGGAACACAGATCAACCTGGCCGACTATGACCCTGGCCACACCGGCGACTACCAAGACAAAGACGCAGCCAAGGACGTTCTCAAGGACAACCGCGACCGGCTCCGCGAGTTGCAGCGGGTACTCTGGGCCGAGGGCAAACACGCTCTACTCATCGTCCTGCAGGCCCTCGACGCCGGCGGCAAGGATGGCACCATCCGGCACGTGTTTCGAGGCGTCAACCCTCAGGGCTGTCAGGTGACAGGATTCAAAGTCCCCACCG
>JASFTJ010000002.1:0-17679 GCA_050053615.1 Anaerolineae bacterium
CATCGTAAACCACAGCCGCCCCACCGCCTGCGCCGCCTAGGTAGGACAGGATCACGGTGGAGCCGGCCGTGGCCGCCAGCCGGTCGGGCCAATCGACGTCGTAGGCGCCGTGGGTGCTGTCGTCGAAACTGCCCGCCAGCCCCTCAAAGATATTGCCCGGCGCCCCGACAAAGTCATAGGTCTCTGCATCGTCGCCGAGATATTCAGTGCGGAGGTAGTCCTGGTAGAAGGCCGGGGCGCGCCCGTTCTCTACCAGATCGTACCCGATCTCTGAGCCGGAGAGCAACAGCCCCGGACCGGCTGCGAGAGTGTCCGCGCCGTCGAGATAGGCGGTCAGCAACACCCGTTCAGCGTCGTTGAGGCTTGCATCGGCGACTGCATCCTCGCCGACGAACCAGTCCACGGCCGGGTAGTCAACGAGAGCCAGCGCGCCAGACACCACGGCTTCATTGACCGCGCCGTCGAAAGCCAAGCCACAAGCATCCAAGGCCATACCGTGCTCGACGGCGTGGTCGTAGCGGTTCATCCGCTCCAGGAACATGCGCTGGGCGGTGCCCAGGGCCGGGCTTTCCCACTGGCGGATGAGGGCCGATTGATCCAGCCGGTCAAACCCGTCCACCAGGAGGAAGGTGGGGACCTCTGCGAGAACATCTCCCCTCACCCCAACCCTACCGGAGGCACTAACGACGTGTCTCCCCCCAGGGGAGAGGGGGCTTGCTCCCCTCCCTTGAGGGAGGGGGAAATTAACGTTGCGCTGCGCCTTTGCTGCCGGCGTGCGCGCGGCCACCACCGGCGAGGGGAACGATTCGCCGCCAGGGTTCAGCGCCGTCACCCGGAAAAAGTGAAGCGAGCCGGGCTCGAGGCCGGTCAGGAGCAGGGTCGGGCTGACGGTTTCAGTCCCGTCGTCAAAGGCCCGGCCGTCGGCGCTGTGGTAGACCTTGTACATCGTCGCTGCGTCGCCGAGCACGCCATCGCAGCAGGGAGGCGGGTTCCAGGTCAGCGTCACCTGGCCCGGCGCGCTGTTTTGCGCGGCCAGGTGGGTGGGCGGTTCGGGCAGCAGGCGGACCAGCACGCCCTGCCGGTCAGCATAGTACTTGACGACGCCCTGGTACACCGCCCGGGCGGCGATCTGGCGGAACACCGGTTCGCGCAGCTCGTCAGCGTCGCCGGGGTCCTCCGTGTCGTGAAAAGCCACCTCCAGCAACACGCCGGGGATGGTGGACAGTTCGCGCAGCTCGCCAAAGTCGGCGCTTTTCTGGCCTCGATTGATCCACTCAGGGTCCCAGGCGTGGCGCAGGTCGTAGATCAGCTCGCCGTGTACCCAATTCTGGAGTTCGAGGCTGCCGGTGGTCGGCTCGGTGTCGTGGACAAAGCTGTCCGTGCCGGTGCCGCCGCCGGCGTTGGTGTGCCACGAGACGTAGACGGCCTTCTCCGCCTCGCCGGGATAGCCTTTGGCTGTCTCCCACTCGGCGTAGAGGGGCCGGGCGGTGACATCGCTATCATAGACCTCCGGCGGCGCGCCCTGATACTGGGCCCAATACTTGGCCGCTTCTTCCCAACGGGGCTCGCCGCTGGCGCCGCCCGGTTCGACGATGCTGCCCTGCCCGCCGCCAAAACGCACCGCGTCGGCAATGACCGCCTGGCCGGGGTCGTCGGAGGCGTTGAGCAGGGTGACGCGGCCGGCTGTGCCCGACTGGAAATAGTATTCGCCCAGGTAGCGCCAGGTCTGGCCGTGGATCTCCTGGGATATGCGCACCGTCGTCACGCCGCCGGCGTGGTGGATCTGGTAGCGGGCGTCGGTGAGCCGGTTTGTGCCGTGGCGGTACCAGGCCCAGACCGCGTACCAGCCGGCCTGGGGCAGATCGGGGGTCCAGGTGGCGGTGGCCGACAGCGCCTCGAAGGCACTGGTCCAGCGGTAGGTGCCGCCCCCGTAACCGGGAGTGCTGCTGGTGAGCCAGGAGCCGGTCTCGATGTAGGCGGGCGCGCCCTCGTCGTTGTCGACGATCACTTCCTGCTCGATCATGGACCGCTCCCGGACCAGCCAGACATCGGCGCCGGCGTTCCACAGGTAACGGGCCAGGTAGTAGTTGACGGCTTCGGCGTTGGAAAAGTCTTCGACGAGGCCGTAGGTGTTGGGGCGCTGAGTGTTCCAGCGGCCCAGGGTCTCGCTCCAGTACCAGCCATGTCCGGCGCTGAGCCAGACGGTTTTGCCGCTGAGCGCGCCCTGTGGCTGCCCCTGACCGGGCAGAGGCGGCTGACCAGTATAGTCAGGCGCCGGGCCCAGTCGGTCTGGAGCCGCGTCGTCGTTGGGAGGGACGCTGGGAACAGGGACGTCTGGACGCGGCAGGAAGGCAGAGACGGGCAGGAAGGTCCCCGATTCGTCCTCGGCGCGGACGTGGACGTGGTGCAAGCCCAGGGGGTGCAGTGTCTTGACGATCTGCTCGACGATGGCGTCGCTGCGGAAAGGGTCGAGTTGCTCACGCAAAAAGTCGAGGGGCAGGTCCAGGTCCACGGTGACCTCGTCGGCGTCCACGGTCACGGCCACGAGGTCGGCGCCCGGCGGCAGGGGCGACATCAGGCCGGCGGCTCGTTCGTCGGCCGTGGGTCCGGCCAGCAGGGCTTCGAGCAGCGTTTCGGCGTCGGCCTGGGGGTCGCCGCTTGGGGCGACGGGCCGGACGACGGGCACCGCCTGGCCGTCACGGTAGAAATAAACCACGGGGTTACCGGCTTGCTGTGCAACGATGGGAATCGTCAGCAGCAGGGCGGCTCCCAGAAGCAAAGTCAGGGTCAGAATTCCTGATCTCACCATCATCCTCCGATCCGGCCAGGGGCCTGGACTGTACCCTGGTAGTTTATCCCAGATATGGCTCACTGTCTATGGGTACAGGGGAGTATTTGGATAGGATAAAGGGAGGATAGATAGGGCTCATTCCTTCCATAAAACAGGCTTTGGCTTGAATCGCCAGGAGGTCGGATGCAGAGCGACGCAAGTATTGCAGATATTCGCCAATCATTCGAGCCCACGATCATTGGCAGCACTCAAGATTTCGTTTGGGTAAGCTCATTCATATGAAGATATCCCAGAGGCAATGTTTCGACTAGCGCGCTGGCTGTATTCTGGCGAGGAAGGCCTGGACGACTTTGGCCACGATCTAATCTAGACAGACGGGGACGATTTGCACGCCAAGTGAAGGGATATCGGATTGCTTTACGCAAAGCAGTTCTCGGAATTTGTTGAGGGAGTACAAAACATCGAGAGGCCAGACACAGTCCAACCTCTCGATGTTGTGGTAAGTTAGCTAGTTCTGCTGGAAGATTATGCGTGCCACCTGTATGCCTCCACTATCAGGAGCACACGGATCGGCCACAGTGACAATTTCCATTCTGGGAGAAAGACAGTCCCAGCTTCCATCTTCGGGTGCTACACATACATACCAAGTACCCGCTCGAGGGTAGTTTGGTGCAAAGGTGCCATCCCAGTTCTTGTCATCGCCTTCGCCTGGTAGTCCCTCGTTGACGGTCCAACCCGACAGTGCCCAGTCACCATTCCAGCCGTCGGCCCAGTAGTGAACCCAGATATCTCCCGCAACTCCGCCATTCCTATCTAGGGTGAGCCCTAAGGCTCCGGTCCAACCGCAGTTCGCATAGGTACCTGCAACTGTGCCTCTCCACGGATATTGAGGCTTGGGCGTGTTGGTGGGCTTGGGAATGGGTGTATTGCTCGGTTTGGGTTTCGGCTTGGGTTTCTTGGTCGGCTTGGGCGTGTTGGTCGGCTTGGGTGTATTGGTCGGGGTTGGAGTGTCGGTGGACGGCGGTGAGGTCGGGGTGGCGGTCAGCACGACCGGCGTATTCGTGGGCGTCACCGGCGTGGGCGTGTTGGTCGGCGGCGGGGTGTCCGTGGGCACCGGCGTCTCGGTGGGCGTCAGCGTCACGGTGAAGGTGGGTTTCGGCGTTTTCGTGGGTGTGGCTGTGGGCTCTGATCGGCGACCGATTAGCGAGCCGGTCGAGCAAGCCAGCGTCCCGATAATCATGGTTATCGCCAACACAAAGATAACCACTCGATTTCTCTTGCTCTTCATCATACCTCCCGAATATCTGGCCGGTTAGCCTGTCTTGACAATGTTAAATCAACATCATTCCACACACTTGCCGGACATAAACCGTCTTTGAAGGGCAAATTGGAATCTGCCCAACGCAAGACGCCGCCTGGTGGAGAAATTTCGCATTGTCAATCATACAGCGAGCGCTGAGACAGTTAATGTCCTCAGCGCACGAGCTGCGGCGTCGGCCCGCCGGCCGTGGCGAGCAGAACGCGGGCTATTATACCATACTTCGAAAGAATGACAAATCAGCCAGGCTGTGCGGTGCAGCGGGTGCCGGCAGAGCAGAGCGGAGAAGGTTATTCATTTTGGACATCGAGTTGGACACTTGCCCTTGTCGTGTGTCAAAGGGTGAGAATACGCCTAGTCCCCGCATTCCGCCAAGGCGACTTTGTGACCCGTCGGCGGGCGATTCTCCTCCAACCAAGATCGGAACCACTCCGGGTCCCAGCACTGAATGACAGCCGCGGCGCGGTCCGGCCTTTGCGTGATGAGATTGTTGATGGCGCACTTTTCCTTGTAGGCCTCGTCGATGGCGCGATCTACTTGATCGTGACCGATCTCGCCCGTCTTCCAGCGTCGAAAGGTGTCGCACAGCGGCTCCATCACTTTCCGCCAGCGATAGTCCCAGTAGGCCTCTGTCAGAGCCTCTTCCCAGCTTTTCGGACTCATTCCTTTTCCCCCTTCGGGTCGATCAAAGGATCAGGGCATCGGCAATGAGGTCGATAACGCCCTTGATCTCGATGCCCAGATCGTAGTGCTCGTTCAGATCCTCCAACTGCGTCTTGCAGTTCTCGCAGGCGGTAATCACCCATTTGGCCTCGGTGGCCCGAATCTGGTTCGCTTTGGGGATGCCGCCCTGCATCCGCGCCTCGAACATGTCCTCCACCGCAGCGATCAGGCCGCCCCCGCCGCCGCAGCACCAATTCAGCTCGCGATTGGGCGTCATCTCGCGGTAGTCGGCGGCGACGGCGTGCACCAGCTCGCGCGGCTCGTCGTACATGCCCGAGCTGCGGCCCAGGCTGCACGAGTCGTGGTAGGTCACGGGCGTGTCAAAAGAGGCGGGGCGGACGCGGATCACGCCCCGCTTGAGATAGTCAAAGGTCAGCGGCACGATGTTGAGCCGCTCGAGGCCCTCGATCTCGTCGCCGAACCAGCCCTCAAAATAATTGAACAGGGTGCGGCTGGCGTGCCCACACTCGGGGTAGACGATGCCCTGCACGCCCAGGCGCCGGGCCTCTTGCACGATCCAATTGGCGGCGGCCTTGGCTTTGGTCGCGTCGCCGACAAAGTAGGAGTGGTTGGTGGCGGTAAAGAGGCTCAGGGTCCAGCTTTCGCCGGCGGCGTGGAAAATCTTGGCCGCCGGGATGATGGCGTGCTCACCCACGAGGGGCACGTACAGCAGCCGGGCGCCCTCCCTCTCCACCGGGATCTCGACGTCGGGATGGAACTCTTCCTTCAGCCGAGCCTCCAGCTCCTGAGTCTGCTCGATAAAGAACTCTTTGACGAATTCTATGATCTCACCTTTGCTGACCTCAGCGTCGCCGATCTCGCCGATCATTTCCGGCCCCCGCTCCTCCTGGAGCATCGAGTAGCGGCCAGTGCCGACCAGCAAGCCGGTGTCCAACTCGAAGGGGCAAAAGGTGGCGCAGCGTCGGCAGCCGGTGCACTCCCACATGGCCTTGTAGAGCTGGTCGGCCATGGCTTCGTCGGCAGTTTCAAAGTCGCGGTACCAATCGAGAAAGCCCCCTTTTCCCGATGCCCCGCTCTGGATCGCCTTTTTCATGAGCATCATGCGATAGGCGGGGATGTGAGCCGGGTTCTTGGAGGCGGCGTAGAAATGACAAGCATCAATGCACGCGCCACAGCGCACGCAGATGTCCTGATAGTACGTGATCGGCCGGTTGAGGCGATCGCGGGCCGTTTCGATGAATTTCTCCAGCATCTTGTCCTCCTTAGCTCCGCATCACCATCTTGTTCAAGACCGAGCCGATGGTGTGGAGCAGTTTTCCAAAGGGGAAATAGATCATGAGTACCTGGACGAGGGCAAAGTGCCAGAGGAATGACACGCCCGCGCTCTCGGGGACCGGCTTCCAGTTGAAAGTATAGAGCCCCTGCATGAATTCACGCATGGCGTGCTGGTCCACTTCCAGCACCAGGCGCATGTGGTTGCCGGTGATGGCGATGGCGATCAGCAGGTAGAGGACAAAAAAATCCTCCGGCGTGGAGAGGAACTTGACGGAGCCGCTCCAGCGGCGGAGGAGCAGGTAGAACAGGGGAATCATGAACAGGAACCCGGCGGTCAGCCCGGCCACCAGGGAAAACGTATGCAGTTCACTCTCTCCCCAGCCGAGCCATTCCCACAGGAAGTAAAAGTCGGTCACAACGCGGATGTGGCCCACGATCAAGAGCAGCAACCCGATGTGCATGACAAAGCCGCCGAACCAGAGCAGACGGTTGACCTTAAAGAGCCCCTTCAGGGTGAACAGGTCGACCAGCATGTCGGTGACCCGACCCAGGCGGGTGTCGGGCCGGGGAAAGAGGGACAGGTGGGCGGCCACGGGCTTGGCCCTGCGCCAGCGGTAGAGTTGATAGGCCAATCCGCCGAGCAAAACGATCACGGCAATGTACGGCGTGATGTAGGCCAGGATGTACTCGATTGTTTCCATGCAGATCCTCCTCGACTTGCACAGTAGGGCAAGTGTGAAACTTGCCCCACAGCCCTACGGTTCCTGCCAAGATGCCGCGCCTGGTCCAACCCAGTGGCTGGACCAGGCCGGCGCATCGGTCTACTTGACGCGACGGATGTAGAACTTGAAGACACCATCGTCCTTCTTGGCCTCCAAGAGTTCATTGCCCACGCTCTTGGTCCAAGCCGTGATATCGGCCATCGAACCGGGATCGGTGGCCAGCACTTCCAGCACGCCGCCAACCGAGACGTCCTTGATCTCTTTGCTGGTCTTGACGACGGGCATAGGGCACTTTAACCCCTTCGCATCCAAAGTCTTTTCCGCTGTGAACTCGCTCATTGTTTCCTCCTCATCAAAAGATCGTTTCTGTTTCTAGATGAAAAACTGAACTTGCGACTGTTGCGCCTCAGCAAGCATGGTAGCCGCACCCACCACATCCTCGACCTCGTCAATCAGATCGTCCTTTGTGATCTCCATCACATCCATGCTCATAAGGCAGGCCAAGAACCGGACATCGAGGTCAATGGCCGTCTGGAGCAGCTCCGGCAGGGAGGTGACGTCTTGATCCTTCATCATCTTTTTGAACATCCAGCGACCCACGCCGCCAAAGTTGAACTTGGAAGGGCCGATGCGGTCGATGCCGCCCCGATTCATAAAGCTCAACATCTTGCCAAACAGCCCCTTGCCCGTCCGGTTCCCCTTTTGGATGGCCTTCAGCCCCCAGAAGGTAAAGAACATCGTTGTCTCCATACCCATGGCCGCGGCGGTCGTGGCGATGATGAATGCAGCGAATACCTTGTCCATGTCGCCGCTGAACATGATGATAGTGCATTTCTGCGTGTCTTTGCTCATTCTTTCCTCCTTGAATTTCGGGGGTCTGCCCCCGGTGATAGAACTATACTTGGCTCATTTCGGCGATGCGTTGCAGACGGGTGAGCAGGACCAGCCGCTCCTGGCCGATCTCGGAAAAGGTGTCTGCGACTCGGCGCAATAGGCGGGAAACGCGGGGGAGATGATCCTCAGGGAAGGTGCGCACGCTGCCCGTCGCCGCTCGTAGAGCCTCTTCGTCCAGGCCCAGGTCGGCGACCAAAGTAACGAGATCCGCTTCCCGCACGTGGCCATGACCGATCGCCGACGCGGGCACAAACTGGCAGACGGCCGCGAGGGCGACCGTCTGGCCGCTCACGTCAATGGGGACGCTGGCGCACAAGATCCCGGCATGACAGGGATGGACCTCGCCGTGGCTGACCATCTGCCACGAGGCGGCGCAGCGACGACGGCCCTCATCCGTGGACAGGATCAGGTTACAGAAAGCACAGGAATTGCTGATGTCGGTCAGAGGATTGCCGTTCAGATCGGTGGTGGTGGTGGCGAGATCCAGCGCCTCAGCGCACACGCCTTGGATCGCCTGCACGCACGAAAGAGGAAGGACTTCCTTTGAAGGGGAGATTGTTTCTTCAGAGGCTGCAGAGACCTGATTCGGATCTTCCGCTTCTGGCCTCTGGGCCTGAAGCCAGGCTTCGATCTCTTGCCGGGAGAAGCGCCACTGGCCGCCCACTTTGAATCCGCGCAGACGGCCATCGCTCAGCATACGATAGATGGTGACCCGATCTACCTGCAAAAGATCTTCGAGCTGCTTGGTTGTCAGCAAATCGTCCACGGTTCCCAAGATCTCCCTTGATATCGTGAAACAGTTTACCATCAACTGCCCAGGGTGTCAAATTTCGTATGTCATGTTGTAACATGATATAACAAGCTATGTCTGTTAAAGTGGCCCAATCTGGTCCACTTTTCTGCCGTCCCCGGTTGCCTATCGGCGCAAGGTGTGGTAAAATGACTCTTGCTGCGGTTCTCTCGCTGCAAGCCTGCCGGACAGGACAGCGTGTCCCTTCATCTCAGAACCAGCCAAGGAGGGTCAGCGTGAAGCATATCGTGATCGCTTCAGTGCTCGTGATCGTCATCACCAGCCTAGTGATCGTGGGCCTCGGAGCCCTGGACCTCATCCCACAGCTCGCCAGCGAAGAAGGCGCCTTTGTGGACCAGATGTTTCAGGCCCAGATCTATGTCATCTCGTTTATCTTTTCCCTCATCATCGTGCTCATGCTCTACAGCGTCGTTGTCTTTCGGCGCAAACCGGGCGACGAGAGCGAAGGGCCGAACATCCGGGGCAACACCCCCCTGGAAATCGCCTGGACGGTCATCCCCCTGATTATCGTCATGGGCTTTGGCGTGTGGGGCGCCAGCCACCTGAGCGAGATCACGGCCGGCGCCGCCGACGAGCTGGTGGTCCGCGTCACCGGCTTTCAATTCGGCTGGAGTTTCGAGTATCCCGACGCGGGCGTCACCTCCTCTGAGCTGTACCTGCCCAAGGGCCGCCAGATCAAGTTCGAGATCACCTCCCGCGACGTCATCCACTCCTTCTGGGTGCCCGAGTTTCGCGTCAAGCAGGACGCCGTGCCCGGCCGCTGGACCGAGCTGCGGGTCACGCCCACAGAGACGGGCGATTATCGCATCCGCTGCGCCGAGATGTGCGGCTATGCCCACTCGGCCATGTACGCCCCCGTCGTCGTCGTCGAGCCGGACCAGTTCGAGGCCTGGCTCGCCGGGCAAGAGGTTGAGGCACCGGGGGCGGGCGAGTTGTCGCCGGTGGAACGGGGCGAGAAACTGTCCTCAGAGCAGGGCTGCCTCTCCTGCCACAGCGCCGACGGCAGCCCGCTGGTCGGCCCGACATGGCAGGGGCTGTTCGGCAGCCAGCGCCAGTTGGAGGACGGCTCTACCGTCACAGCCGATGAGGCCTACCTGCGCGAGTCCATCCTCGATCCTGAGGCAGAGGTGGTGGCCGGCTATCCCATGATCATGCCCAACGCCTACGACTTTTTGACCAAAGAAGACATCACCGCCGTCATCGAATACATCAAGAGCCTGAGCCAATGACCAATATCCAATACCGTATACCGAGTATCCGCAAAACAGGAGGACACCCATGACCCTACTCTCTTTGGGGCTGGTGCGCGGGCTGCTGGCCCAGATTGCCGGCACCGCCCTCGGCATCGGGCTGGTCGTCGTGGTCCGGGTGCTGATGAGCCTGGACGCCTGGGCAGCCGAGCCGGCGGTGGTCGTCGGCGGGATGGTGGGCATCCTCGCCTTCCTGGTCGGCGTCGATTCCTTCAACGACTGGTTCCGGTGGATCAAGGGCCAGGAGACGCCCCTGCACCACGGCCCGCCGCCCGGCAAGCCGGCCTGGATCCGCTACCTAGGCACCGACTATAGCCACAAGATCATCGGCGTCCAGTATATCGCCACTGCCATGGTGCTGCTCCTCGTCGGCGGCTCGCTGTCCGGCATCTTTCGGCTGGAGCTGGCTCAGGCCGGCCGGCAGTGGCTCGATCCAGCCATCTTTAACACCATGATCGGCATGCACGGCTGGGTCATGATCGCCTCGATCCTGGTAGGCATCGCCGGCCTGGCCAACTACCTGATCCCGCTGCTCATCGGCGCCTTGGACATGGCCTTCCCCCGACTCAACGCCCTGGCCTTCTGGATCAACGTGCCGGCGGCGCTGGTGCTCTTTGCCAGTATGTTCATCGGCGGCTGGGACACCGGCTGGACCGCCTACCCGCCGCTGAGCGCCATTGCCCCGCTGGGCATGCAGCTCTACTTTGTGGCCGTCTTTTTTATGGGCTTATCCTCGATCTTGGGCGCACTCAACCTCTTGGCTACCATCCTGACCATGCGCGCGCCGGGCATGACTCTGTTCCGCATGCCGATCTTGGCCTGGGGCATTCTGGCCACGAGCATCATCGCCCTGACCGCCACGCAGCTCATCGCCCTGTCGTTCATCATGGTCATGTTCCAGCGGCTGCTGGGCATGGGCTTTTTCGATCCGGCCCAGGGCGGCAACCCGATCCTGTTCCAGCACCTCTTCTGGTTCTACTCCCACCCAGCCGTCTATATTTTTGTGCTGCCCGGCCTGGCCGTCATCAGCGAGCTGCTGCCCGTCTTTTCTCGCAAGCCGCTCTTTGGCTACAATTGGGTGGCCCTGTCGAGCATGGCCATCGCCCTGGCCGGATTCTTGGTGTGGGCCCACCACATGTTCACCTCAGGCATGGAGAGCTTTTTGCGGGTGCCGTTCATGTTCACCACGCTGCTGGTGGCCGTGCCCACCGGCATCAAGTTCTTCAGTTGGATCGCGACCATGTGGCAGGGCAAGCTGACCTTCCCCACGCCGATGCTGTTTGTCATGGGCGCGCTGTCGGTCTTTCTCATCGGCGGGCTGACCGGGCCGCCCAACGGCATCGTCACCACCGACCTGTTCCTGCACGACACCTACTGGATCGTGGGTCACTTTCACGCCACGATGTTCGGCGGCTTTGTCTTTCCCTTCTTTGCCGCCTTGTACTACTGGTTCCCCAAGATCACGGGGCGGATGTACAGCGAGCGGCTGGGCAAGATCCACTTCTGGCTGATGACGCCGGCTTTCTGGGTGCAGAGCCTGGGCCAGATCCAGATTGGACTCAGGGGCATGCGCCGCCGCATCGTGGATTACGATGCGGCGCTGGGCATCGAGGGCGGGCAGATGCTGGTCACCATCGCCGGGTTCCTCATCGGCCTGTCGGTGTTGATCATGATCTACAACCTGATCGTCAGCGCCCGCCGGGGCCCCGTGGCCGAGCGCAATCCGTGGCGCTCCCGCTCGCCCGAGTGGCAGGTGCCGTCGCCGGTGCCCGAAGTGACTTACGCCCAGCCCTTCCAGGTCGTCGGCGAACCCTACGACTATGGCCTGCCCGACTCGACCTACGTGCAGATGGCGCCGCCTGCCGCAGCGGTTGCCGGCGAATAGAGAAGGAGACGACATGGATATCAGTTTCGGTTTGGTCCTGGCCATCGCCGCCGGGCTGCTGGTGGTGGCTGGGGGCATGGGCGCCGCCCTGGCTTTCGTCATGGACAAGGTCTTTCCCGTGCCCCTCGCCGAGGAACCGGAAGAGAAAGAAAAGGAGCTAGCGCCGGTCGCGCTTCTGGCGGCCTACCGCCGGGGGATTTTCGTGGGCGTCGGCCTGGCCGTGCTGACGGCGGTCGAATTCGCCGTCGCCGGCCTGCTCGGCGGATCGGCGGCGCTGCTGTTCGTCCTGGCGCTAGCCAAGGCGGGCCTCATCATTCAGTACTACATGCATCTCGACAGCGTGTGGAGCGAGGAGGCGCATCGATGACTTCCGAAACGCTGACCGAGTACCAAATCCGCACCCGGGCCAATCGCCTGGGTCTGTGGTTGTTCTTTGTCTCCGAATCGTTCATGTTCGGCGGGCTGCTGGCCTCGCGCTTTTACCTGTGGGGCAACACCCGCCCCGACCTGGACCAGATCCTGGGCCTGGTCGTGACCTCGATCCTGCTGCTCAGCAGCGTGTTCATGAACCGCGCCGAGTCGGCCATTGCCCACGACGACCGCAAGACCTTTCTCGACAGCCTGCTGATCACCGCCGGGCTGGGCATCGTCTTTCTCATCGGCGTCGTTGGGTTCGAGTGGCAGGGCCACATCGGCCCCTCCGACGGCGTGTTCGGCGCGGTGCTGTTCGGCATGACCGGGCTGCACGCCCTGCACGTCCTCAGCGGCGTAGTGATCCTCCTGCTCGTGTGGAACGCCGGGCGCAACGGCCGTTTCTCCGCCGAACGCCACTGGGGCGTCGAGGCCACGGCCATCTACTGGCACTTTGTGGACGCCGTCTGGGTCTTTTTTTACCCGGCCCTGTACCTCATCGGCCCCGTCGCCCACTAGGGACGCAGATGGTCGCAGATAAACGCAGATAGAACAATAGCCCGCGTTCATCTGCGTTTATCTGCGTCCGAGAAGCTCGGGATGTCCAGATGGACCCAACGCTGAGCGTCATTCTGCTGTCGTGGGCGTGGCGGCCCGAGATCATCCTGACTCTGGGATTGGCCGCCGTGCTTCACCTTGTGGGCCGCTGGCGACTCAAGCGGCGCGGCAGCGCCCGGCTGGTCAACCCCTGGCGCACCGTCTCCTACCTGACCGGCCTGGCCGTCCTGTGGATCGCGCTGATGTCGCCCATCGACGTGCTCAGCGGCCAGTTCTTTTTCATGCACATGATCCAGCACCTGTTGCTGGTCATGATCGCGCCGCCGCTGCTGTGGCTGGCCCAGCCCATGCCCGTGGCGATGTGGGGCCTGCCCAAGAGCCTGCGCTTGGAGGTAGGCCGCTGGCTGCGGGCCGACTCTCCGCTGCGCCGCGCCGTGCGTGGCTTGTCAACGCCCGGTCTGGTCTGGCTCTATTTCGTAGCCGCCGTGGTCGGCTGGCACGAACCCAAACTCTACAATCTCACCCTGGTGAGCGACCTCGTCCACGACCTGGAGCACCTCAGCTTTTTCGGCACAGCGCTGCTCTTTTGGTGGCACGTGATCGGCGCGGCGCCGCGCTTTCACAAAAAGCTGTCGCCGGGGGTGCGCACCGGCTACGCGCTGGCGGCGGTGCCGCCCAACGCGCTGACCGGCATCGCCCTGTCGTTCGCCACCGAGCCGATCTACAGCCACTACACCACCGTGCCGCGCCTGTGGGGCATCACCATCATGCGCGACCAGATGCTGGCCGGGGTGATCATGTGGATTCCGGGCAGTATGATGTACATCGTCGCCGCGCTGGTGCTCATTGTCGGGCTGGTTCGTGATGAGGACGCCCCCCCTCTCATCCCCCCCGTGGCTGAGGCCCCAGGGGGGAAGCCCAACCTCCCCCCTGCGACCGAAGGGAGCGGGAGGACTGAGGGAGGGGGATTGTGAGTATTTTGGAACCTATGATCTCGGAAAAAGCATCGACATCGGCATCTTTTCAGCCGCAAGCGCTGCTCTGGAAATCGCTCGCCGTCCTGTTCAAGGTTCGGGTGGTGGCGCTGCTGCTGGTCGCGGCGGTGGGCGGCGCCTTTTTGACGGCCGGCGGCTGGCCCGGCGCGGGAAAGCTGGCCCTGCTGCTGGCAGTCGGCGGCTCGGCGGCGGCGGGCGCCTCGGCCATTAACCAATACCTGGAGCGCGGCCTCGACGCCCGCATGGAGCGCACCCGGCGGCGACCGCTGGCCGCTCACACCCTGGCGCGCACCGGCTGGGTGCCCTACGTCGGCGCGGCCATGATCCTGCTGCCGTCGCTGGCGGTGCTGCCCTTCCGCCCGGCGCTGAGCCTCTTCGTGTTGCTGGGTGCGGCGGTCTACCTCGGCGTGTACACGATCTGGCTCAAGCCGCGCACGCCGCTCAACATTGTCGTCGGCGGGGCGGCGGGGGGCGCGGCGGTGCTCAGCGGGGCGGCGGCCGCCGGCACCTGGAGCGATCCCGGCGCGCTGGTGCTGGCCGGGCTGGTCTTTCTCTGGACGCCGACCCACTTTTGGAGCCTGGCCATCGCCTACCGCGACGATTACGCACGCGGCGGCTTTCCGATGCTGCCGGTGCAGACCACGCCCCGCGCGGCGGCCGGATGGGTGCTGCTCCACGCGGGCGCGGCCTCGCTGGCAGCGCTGGCCCTGGCGGCGCTGCCGGGCCTGGGCTGGCTCTACCTGGCGCCCGTCGCCCTGGCGACCGCCGCCTTCCTGGGCCTGAGCCTGCGGCTGATTGCCGAACCAACCAGGAGCCGGGCTCTGGCCCTGTTCCACACCTCGAACCTGTATCTAGCGCTGGTGATGGTGATGACCTGTGTGGACTCTACTATTGTGTGACAATCTCTCATACGTCACGGAGGAGCAAGCATGAGAAGGATTTTAGTGCTGACCCTGCTGCTGGCCGTGACCCTGACCGCCTGCGGCGGACGGTCGTTTCGCGGCTCCGTGCTGGAAGAGCCGGTGGCCGTGCCTGATTTCGCCCTCACCGACCAGCGCGGCGAGACCTTCCGCCTGAGTGACCAGCGGGGCAAGGTCTTGGTGCTTTTCTTCGGCTACACCCAGTGCCCCGACGTCTGCCCCACGACGCTGGCCACCTGGCGCAAGGTCCACGAAGCGCTGGGCGACGACGCCGGCCGGGTGCGATTCGTATTCATCACCGTCGACCCCGAGCGCGACACGCCGGAACGGCTGGGCCTGCACGTCGGTGCCTTCAACCCCGACTTTGTCGGCCTGACCGGCGCGACAGACGAGTTGCAGGTGGTCTATGAGATTTTTGATGTGTTTTTTGAGAAGGACACGTCGTCGGGCAGCGCCGCCGGCTACCTGGTCAGCCACACGGCGACGACGTTCGTGCTCGACCCCGAGGGCCGCTGGGTCCTGCGCGAGAGCTACGGCACACCGGTCGACGACCTGGTGCACGACATCCGGCAGCTGCTAGAATGATACTCGAACCTGTTTCAAGGAGAAGGAGATTGCTGGCAAGTAAACGTTTCGTCTGGTTGACCGTTACGTTTCTGCTGGTAATGATCGCGGTGATTGCCTGTGGCGCGCCGGCCGGCCCCAGCATCCAGGCCGAGAACGCCTGGGCGCGCCCGGCGCTGGCCGTGGCAACATCGGGTGGTGCGGGACACGGAACCGTCAGTACGGGCGCCGTCTTCATGTTGCTCAAGAACGAGGGCCGGGAAGCCGACCGCCTCGTCGGCGGCCGCACCGACGTCGCCCAGGTCGTCGAGATCCACGAGACGGTCATGGAAAACGACGTGATGAAGATGCAGATGCTGGCCGACGGGTTGGAAATTCCGGCCGGCGGCGAGGTGTTACTCAAGTCGGGCAGCTACCACGTCATGCTCATCGGTATGGTGCGCGACCTGGCGGCGGGCGACACGTTTACGCTCGAGTTGGAGTTTGAAAAGAGCGGGCCGCTGACGGTTGAGGTCACGGTGCGGGAGATGTAGATGATCGGGAAGCGGGAAATCGGAGAATCGGGAATCGGCGTCTGGATTCTCCACAATCTCAGGCTTGGAGGGTGGCTGGGGGCGGTGATGCTCCTGGCGCTGGTAGGCTGCGCGCGGGGGGGGCGGGACCTGCCTGACGTGGGTGTGGATCTGGCCGTCGAGCCGCAGCCGCTGCAGCTTGGCCCGGCGACGCTCACGGTGGCGCTGACCGACGCTGGCGGCCAACCCCTCGCCGGCGCAACCGTCGAGCTGGAGGGCAACATGAGCCACGCCGGCATGGTGCCCGTCTTGGCCACGGCCATCGAGGTGGCCCCCGGCCAGTACCGGGCCGACCTGGAATTCACCATGGGCGGCGACTGGTTCATCCTGGTCCGCGCCGACCTGCCCGACGGCCGGTCGCTGGAGCGGCAGATCGACGTCCCCGGCGAGACGCCGGCGCCTTGAGATGAGTGTCGAGCATCCCCCCTCCCTCGGGGGAGGGGGCCAGGGGGCGGGGGAGATCGGCCCACCGGTCAGGCCCTTTGACCTGCTGGACCTGCCGCTCGTGGGCCGCTTTTTGCGCTGGCGGCATGCCCGCTCGGCGTTGGCGCTGCCCCTGCTGCTGGTCGCCGCGCTGATGATCTTTGACGGTCTGGCCGGGCCGCAACTGGCACCCAAGAATCTGGCCACGGTGCTGACCTGGGTCCACTATCGCGGGCTGGTCGTGCTGGCCTTGCTGCTGGCCGGCAACCTCTTTTGCCTGGGCTGCCCGTTTATGCTCGTTCGCAACGCCGCCCGCCGCCTCTTCCGCCGCGAGCCGACGCGGATGTGGCCGACGCGCCTGCGGGGCAAATGGCTGGCCCTGGGCCTCTTTGTCCTGCTCCTCTTTGCCTACGAGCTGTTCGACCTGTGGGCCGAGCCGCGCCTGACCGCCTGGCTCATCGTCGCCTATTTTGCCGGGGCCGTCGCCGTCGATGCCGTGTTCCGGGGCGCCCCCTTCTGCAAGTACCTCTGCCCCCTGGGCCACTTTAACTTTGTCTCGTCCCTCGTCTCGCCGCTGGAGGTCAAGGTCCGCGACCACGACACCTGCGCCGCCTGCCCCACCAAAGACTGTATCAAAGGCCGCCCAATCCCCGATACCCGATACCCGATACCGGGCTGCCAACTCTGGCTCTACCAACCCCGCAAAACCGGCAACATGGACTGCACTTTCTGCCTCGATTGCGCCCACGCCTGCCCCTACGACAACGTCGGCGTGTCGGCGCGGCTGCCGGGCAGCGAGCTCTGGATCGACCCCCAACGCTCCGGCATCGGGCGCTTTTCGGGGCGGCCCGACCTGGCGGCGCTGGCGGTGCTGTTCACCTTTGGCGCGCTGCTCAACGCCTTTGGCATGGTCTCGCCGGTCTATGCGATCCTGGACTGGCTGGCGAGCCTGCTGGGCACCGAGTCGGAGGCGCTGGTGCTGGCCATCCTGTTCGTCGCCGGGCTGGGCGTCATGCCGCTGGGGTTGATGGCGCTCAGCGGCTGGCTCTCCCAGTGGCTGGGACGAGGAGGCGCTACGCCACTGCAAGTATGGACGGCGCGCTACGCCTACGCCCTGGTGCCACTCGGATTCGGCATGTGGCTGGCCCACTACAACTTTCACTTCTTGACCGGCTTTTGGACCTTTGTGCCGGTGGTCCAGAGTTTTGTCCGCGACCTGGCGGGTGCGGCGTGGCTGGGCGAGCCCAGGTGGGAGCTGGGCGCGCTGCTGCCCGCCGTCTGGCTCGACCCGCTGGAGATTGGCTTCCTGGGGCTGGGCTGGTTCGGCTCGCTGCTGGTAGCCTATCGCCTGGCCGAGCAGGACGCGCCGCAGCGGACGTGGCGAGCTTTTCTGCCGTGGGCCGTGCTGCTGGCGCTGCTATTGGCTGCCGCCGTCTGGTTGATGGGCCAGCCCATGGAAATGCGCGGCACGTTTATGGCCGGGTGAGATCTTGGACACGGATTGCGACGGATTCAGTTTCAAACTATCCGTGTCCAAGCAAACCAATGGCAGGTTTGGGATGGCTTTGAAACGAGGAACTGGACTGATTTTGACATTGCTGGTCTT
>JASFTJ010000003.1:0-17282 GCA_050053615.1 Anaerolineae bacterium
TGAGTCCGCTGCCAAAAGCGCCCCAGTTGGCCGAGAGCGTGCCCTTGAGGCCTTTGCCCACAAACTCTTTGAACTTTTCGACGCGACTCGTACCCGGTGTGAACAGCAACTCCAGATCACTCATGGATGCGCGGGCTTCTGCGATCGCTTCCAGCGCGTCATAGCCATTTTCGGCTACGTTGCCCACCACGTCGCCGAGGACGCCGCCCTTGACGCCGATGGCGCTGTTCCAGGCGTCGGCCATGGCCTTGTCACCCGGCGGGGCCACAGGCATGAACTCGGTGCCCGGCCGGCCGTTGACGCCGGCCGGGTTGGCCAGGCCCCGGTAGAGGGAGAGGTAGTAGCCGGCGGCGATCTCGACGCTGCCGGCGGCAATGTCCTGGGCTTGTTCAGAGGTGTCGGTGGTGGCAAAGAGGTCGCCAAACTCGACGTGCATCCGGTCCCAGTATTCTGCAAAGGGATACGACTCCCATTCGCCGTTGCGCTGGCGGAAGGGCGCCCAGCTCAGGCTGGCCGTCGTCTGCAAGGCGGGCGGGGTGCCGCCGCCAAATTCGACGCGTAGCACGCCGCTGCTCCAGTCGGTGTGGTCGCTGACGTCGAGGTTGACGCTGCGGGCCGCCGCCTCCTGGGCAAAGAGCAGGGTGGGCGATTCTACGCCCTGGCCGTTGAAATGGTCGTTCAGGATGCGGGGCGTCTCCTCCATCATGATCTTGGCCAGGTGATCTTCGGCGGGATAGGAAAAGGTCTGTACACCCAAGGCGTTGCGGGGGATGTTCCAGCGCTGCTGGTCGCTGTAGCCGTAGCCATAGCCGTCAAAACGGCTCCCGATGCCGGCTACGTCCAGGTCGCGCTGGCCATTGCCGTCGGCGTCGCGGCCGGTGAGAAAGGCGGCCTGCAGGCCGCGGGCCAGGTGCCACAGGCGGTCGTCCACGGCGTTGTTGTCGTCGCTGCCGGGGTCCTCCCAGGCGACGGCCACCTGCAGGCCGTAATCCTCGCGGGCGGCCAGGCCGGTCAACTGCCACTCGTCGTAGTAGCTGTGGGCAATGGTGGTCCGGCCGTCGGTCTGGAGCATCTGCACCGTCCAAACCAGGTTAATCTGGTGGTGGTTGCTCCAGCTTGTGGCCTGGGGCTGGTACATCATCCGCCCCTGGAAAGCGACCCGCCCGCCACCGCTCTCGTCGGGCACGATGTAGAGGGGCACGTAGGCGGCCAGGTTGCCCTGGGCATCCACGTCGCGCACCGAGATGCCGTAGGCTTGCAAGGCCGCGGTGTCCACCATCCGCTCGGGGTCGTTACCGTTGGGGATGTCGGCCAGGGGCAGGCAGGCGCTCTTGGCGTTGCCCCAGGCCATCAAGACGTGCTGCCCGTTGGCCAGGGCGGTGACCCGCTCGCTGCGAATCCAGGGTGAGCCAAAGGCCTGGACCTCGCCCAGACTGTTTCCCAGGGTGCCGCAACTGCCCTGGAAAAGGACCACTCTGTCGGGCGTATCGCCGCTGAAGGCAAAGACAAACTGGGAGCCGCCGCTCCCCGATTTTTCCAGGGCGACCGTACCATGGAAGGGATCACCCTGCAGGACCAGGCCGTAAGCCCAATCGTACTCGGCCCGGGCCTCGGTCAGGGGCAGGGGCAGGTCCTGGCCGCCCATGAGGATCTCGAGCATGGGCACCAGGCGCAGGTCGCCGTTGGCGGCGCTGGAGTCGGCCTCGGCCTGGGCGGCAGTCATGAAATCGGCAAAGGTCTTGCCGTGGGTCTCCTGGACGTTGCCCTGGCTGTCGCCCGTGGGCCAATCCAACACGTTGAGGGCAAAGGCCAGGCGTTCGGGATTGGCCGGGCGCAATTGGAAGTCGACTAGCAGGGGGCGCACCTGGTCGGTGTGCAGGCCGCTGGCCGAGAATTTGAAGGAGTTGGCCAGGGTGAAGGGCCCGGACAGGGCCTTGTAGGGCGAGACGTCGCCCCGGTCGGGGACGCCGTCGTCGTCGTTGTCGCCGTCGAACACGTCGGGCGTGCCGTCGCCGTCGCTGTCCTGGCAGGCGGTGGTGGGCGACAGGCCGCTGGGCCGGCCCTGGGCGTCCACGGGGCGCAGGCGGTCGCGGCACTCTTCGCTGTCCAGCAGGCCGTCGTTGTTGCTGTCGGGGCTGTTGGGATCGGTGTACCACGGCTTGCCGCCCACGGTAAAGGCGGTCACTTCGGCGGCGTCGGTCAGGCCGTCGTCGTCGGTATCGGCGTTCTTGGGATCGGTGCCCAGGCGGCGCTCGGCGCCGTCCTTGAGGCCGTCGTCGTCGGTGTCGGCTTTGTTGGGATCGGTGCCCAGGCGGCATTCCTGCTTGTCGGTCAGGCCGTCGCCGTCGGCGTCGGCGTCGGCGCTGGCGTTGGCGCAGGGGTCGGTGGCGGATGAGGACAGGGAACGGGTATCGGGTATCAGGAATCGGGTATCGGCTGCCGGGGATTGCAGGCTGACGGCTGCCACCTGTTGCCCGCTGCCCGGTTTCTGATACCTGGCACCTGATACCTGATTGCCCAATGGGTCCTGGTTGGGCTCCCAGGCGGAGGCGGCCAGTTCGGCTTCCAGTTCGCGCTGGAGTTCGGCCTCGGCCTGAGCTTGTTCGGTCTCGGCGCGGCGGGCGGCCATGCGCTGCGAGAAATCGGCCACTTGCTGAGCCTGAACCAGGGGCGGGATCACCATCGAAACGATGAGCAGGGCGGCCAGGGCAGCGTGAGCCAGTCTGCGGCGGCCGGCTTGGAAGAGCAGCAAACCGGCCAAGCCCAGAAAGGCCAGGACCACCAGGCTCTGCTGGGCCAGGGTTTGCCACTCGGCGGCGCTGCGGGGCAGGCCCAGGGCGCGGGCGACATCGTGATAGCCCATGACCAGGGCCTGGCCCGGGGTCTGGGGCTCAGCGCGGGCCTGCAAAAAGCCACGGTCAAAGTGGGAGAAATCGGTCTTGAGGCTGACCTCGATGCGCTGGCCATTGGCCTGCTGGGGGAACTGGGCGGTCAGGGTGAGGCGCTGGGGCAAGCCGTCGGCGTCGACCCAGATCTGGCCGTCGCCCTCCATGCCCCGGTAGAGATCGCTGATGTCCAGGTGCAAGCCGGCGGGCAATTCGCCCTGCTTGCGCAGATGGTCCTCCAATCGGTCGCGCATGTAGGCGGCAAAGGCCGGGCCGTCGAGGTCGAAAGCGTACTTTGTCAGGGAATCAGGGAGCAGGAAATCGGGTATCGGGGAATCGGGCACTCCTGATTCCCCGATACCTGCTCCCTGATTCCCGACAAACCGGATGTTTTTCGCGCCGGCCAGGTAGGCCAGGAGGTCATTGTCGGGGGCAAAGGTGCCGCTGATGGAGGCCTCGTCGAGGTCCTCCCAGGTCTGGCTGCCGGCGGTGCGGCCGTAGGCCTGGTCGCCCTCGACGCGGATCTCGACCCCATCGCGCGCATCCAGCAGGCTGCCCGACTGCCACAGCGCCATCTGCAAGGAGCGACTGGGCAGGTCGGTCTCGCCCTCGATGTAGAGGCTGTCCACCCGGCTGGTGCGGCCGGCGTTGGCCAGCTTGGGGGCGGGGTGAGTGGTCTGGACCAGCTCGGTGGCAAAGTGGTAGACGCCCGATTCCTGGGCGTTCCGCCAGGCGCGCTGGACGACCTGCTCGGGTGAGGGCTGGCGGGCGGCGCCCGGTTGGGGCAAGACCCCCAGCGCGACCAGGGACAAACCGACCAAGAGTACGATGGCGAGCAACTGTGCTTTGCGCTTCATAGCGACCTCCCCTTGCGTAAGACATGAAACATGAAACGTAAGGCGTGCAACGTAATGGCTCCTACGTTTTATTCCTTAAATACCAGCGGCAAATAGATGCGCGTCGGCGGGCCGATGACGGTGACGACCACAGTGCCCGTAGAGACCCCGCCGTGCTCGTCAGCGACAGTGTAGGCCAGGGTTGCGGTGCGGCCCGGTCCCTCGGCCGGGGTGTAGACGACGGTCTTGCCCCGCACGGCGGCCTGGTCGCCAGCTGGGACCTCGGCCGAGACCAGGCGCAGTTGGCTGCTGTCCGGGTCGGTGTCGTTGTCCAGCACGCGCAGGATGATGGGTTCCCCGGCGGTGATGGTTGCCGTGTCGGTCACGGCCACGGGGGCGTCGTTGACCCGGTTGACGGTGATGGTCACCCAGGCCGTGGCCTGGGTGGTGGTGATGCCGTCGGACAGGGTGTAGGTCAGCACGTCGGTGCCGTAGAAATCGGGCGGCGGCAGGTAGTTGAGCGTGCCCACCGGCGTGACCTGGACCGTGCCGTGCTGCGGCGTGCCGGCCGTCACCTGGGGCACGTCGCCGTCGGCGTCGGTGTCGTTGCCCAGCACGCCAATGATGGTCCGCGTGTCCTCCATCACCGAGGCGATGTCGTCGCGGGCGACGGGCGGGTCGTTGACGTTGGCCACGACCAGGCTGACCAGGGTGGTGTCGGTCGCCCCCTCCTCGTCGGCCAGCAGGTAGGAGAAAAAGTCGATACCGTAAAAATCGGGCGGCGGGGTGTAGAGGATGGTCCCATCCCACTCCAGCACAGCCTGGCCATAGGCCGCCGGGCCGACGGCGAGCACATCCAGGTCGCCGCCCTCGTAATCGTGGTCGTTGGCCAGGACGTCGACCACCAGCGGCGTGTCCTCGACGGCGGCGACTAGGTCCTGCACGGCGTCGGGCGGGCGGTTGGGAACCGTCACGCCCACCTGGATGACGCCCGTGGCCAGGCCGCCGGCCCCGTCGCCCACGGTGTAGGTGATGGTGTCGCTGCCGCTCCAATCGGGCGGTGGAGTGTAGGTCAGGGTGCCGTCGGCCTGAGCCTGCACCTGCCCCAGCCGCCGCTGCATGCCGATGAGGACCAGGTCGCCCAGGCCGCCCCCGGCGTGGGCCAGCGGATTCAGCAGCAGGCTGCTGCCCCCCGTGGCGCCGGCCGTGCTGTTCCCGGCGACCACCGTGCCGCCCGCCGGCCCAACCTGGAGCACCACACTACCGCTGCTGCGGCCGGCGGTTTCAATCAGCTCAAGCTCGGCTGCCGTCAGCGAGGCGGCAGCGGTGGACACGGCGAGGGTGTAGTCGAAGGAAACCTGCCCGGAAAAGCCCGGCGGCGGCGTGTAGTCAAAGGCGCCGTCGGGGTTCAAGGACAGCATGCCGGTCGAGGGCTGCGTGTAGCTCTCGACGTAGAGGGGCAGGCCGTCGGCGTTGGCCGCGTTGCCCACCACGTCGAGGCCACTGACTGCCCCGTCCACCGGCGCGCTGCCGAAGGTGGGGTTGGCCGCCGGCAGGTCCAGGACCGGCTCCAACGTCACGCTGACCAGGCCGGTGGCGGTCAGGCCGCCGCTGTCGCGCAGGGTATAGGCAAAGTTGTCGGTGCCGTGGGTGTTGGCCAGGGAGACGTACTCTACCCGGTTGTTGGCCCGCAGCCGGGCACTGCCGTGCTGCGGCTGGCTGACGGCGACGACCTGCAAGGTGTCATCGGCGTTGGGGTCGGTGTCGTTGTCCAGGACGTCGATGAGGGTCGGCACGTCCTCCTGGGCATAGACCTCGTCGGTCACGCCCACGGGGGGCTGATTGACCTCGCCCACCTGGACGTGGGCCACGCCGCTGGCCGTGCCGCCCTGGCCGTCGACGATGGTGTAGCTGAACGAGTCCTCGCCGTGAAAGCCGGTGCCCGGGTAGTAAGTCACCTCGCCCGGCCCGGTCCTCAGCACCAGGCCATTGACCCCCTGGCCGATGCCTGCCAGCATTATGTCATCTCCATCCGGGTCGCCGTCGTTGGCCAGCAGGTCGATGACCACCGCCGCCCCCAGCAGGGTCGAGGCGCTGTCAGCCGCGGCGGTGGGCGCATCGCTGAGGGGCAGGACGTGGACGGTGACCGGCGCGCTGCCCACGCCCGACGACCCGGCCCGGGCGGCGTAGGTAAAGGTCGCCACGCCGTGAAAATCGAGGGCCGGCTCAAAGCGCACCTGCTCGCCGTCCAGGCTGGCCACGCCGCCCGCCGAGGGACCGGCAAAGACCAGCTCCAGCGGCTCGGCGGCGTCGTCGTTGTCCAGCACGTCGATGAGGACCGCCGTCTCTTCGGTGGTGGTGATGACGTCGGGCTGGAGGTCGACGCCCCCCGTGTCGGTGGGCTGAACCAGGACGGTGATGGTCGTCGCCGCCAGGCCGGCGTTGCCGTCGTGGACGATGTAGCCAAAGGGCTCGACGCCCACGAACCCGGCCGCCGGGGTGTAGATGACCTGGTTGCCCGAGACGGTGGCCGAGCCACTGCAGGCCAGGCTGCAATAGACGGCCAGCAGGGTCAGGGGGTCGCCCTCGGGGTCGCCGTCGTTGTCCAGCACGGGGATGGTCACCGGGGTGTTGAATTCGGTCTCGGCCAGGTCGGGCACGGCCTGGGGCGGGTCGTTGACGTTGGCCACGCTGATGGTGAAAGGCTGCTCCACAGAGCGGCCGCCGCCGTCGGTGGCCCGCAAGCGGATGTTGTACAGGGCCTGGACCTCCCGGTCGAGGGGCAGGGCCGTCTGCAGGGCATTGCCCACGACGGCAAAGGCGCCGTTGTCCTGGCTGCCTGTGCCCGACACCAGGGCAAAGGTGTGGCTGTCGCCGGGGTCCACGTCGGCGGCCGACAGGGTGCCGACGACAGCGCCGGCGGGCAGCCCCTCGTCGACGCTGGTGTTGTCCAGGAAGATGGCCGTGGGCGGGTCGTTGGCCGGGCTGACGGCCAGGTCGAAGGCGGTCTGGGCCTCCAGGCTGCCGTCGCTGACGGTCAAGGTGACGGTCGCGCTGCCGTCCAGGTCGGGCAGGGGCGTCAGGGTCACGGTCCGGGCCGTCCCGCTGCCGCCCAGGACGATGTTGGCCGGGGGCAGCAGGCCGGGGTTGGAGGAGGCGGCGCTGAGGAGCAGGTCGCCGGCCGGCGTCTCCGGGTCGGCGATGGTGAAGGGAATGGGGCCGCGGGCCAGGCCCTCGGGCGTGCTCTGGTCGCCGATGGCCGAGATGGTGGGCGGGTCGTTGACGCCCGTGACGGTCAGGGTGAAGGTCTGGGTGTCCGTCAACCCACCCGTGTCCTCGACCCGGAGACCGACGGCGTGGTCTCCCACGTCATCCAGGCCGGGCAGGCCGTGGAGGGTGGCCTGGCCGCCGCCGTGGTCGGCCAGGCTCAGCCAGGCGGGCAGGACAGGGGCGCTGAAGGTCAGGCTGTCGCCCGCGTCGGGGTCGGTGGCGGTGACGGCGTAGAGGTAGAGCACATCGTCGCTGGTGTCCGTGAGCGGCGCGCTGGTGAAAGCCGGCGGGTCGTTGAGCTCACTGCCATGATATACGTAGACCTTGCCTGCGCCCGACTCGGCCGCGTCCGCGTAGACGTAAACGTCGCCAAAGCCATCCTGGTTCACGTCGCCGGCCGAGCCGACCCGTGAGCCATAGTTGTCGCCTGCCATTTCGCCCGTCAAGGTGAAAGCGGGCTGACTCGCCAGTCCGGCGGCGCTCCCCATAAAGAGAACAGCGCGGTTGTCCCCACCGACCAGGACATCGTCATAGCCATCGTTGTTAAAGTCGAAAGCCCCACCCAGCCCCTGAACCGGGAAAACGCTGCTCGGGATCACCTCAGAGATCAGGGAGGTGGCCCCGGCGCTGTCGCCATACACCACCTGAATAAAGTCATCGGCACCGATCACCAGATCGTCGTAAGAGTCGCCGTTCACGTCGCCGGCAGCCGATACGTTGACCCCAAAGCCGCTGCCGCTGCTGTTGGTCAGGGTAAAGGCCGGGGTCGTCTGAATGCCGGCCGGGCTGCCGTAGAATAGGAGCACTTGCTCGCAATCATACAGCGCCAGGGCGATGTCGTCGTAGCCATCCTGGTTCAAGTCGCCGGCCGGTCCGGCAAAGATTGTTCCCCCTCCCCACGGATTGCAGCCATCCACACTGAGCGTGGTCGCTGGCGCCGCGCCAACGGTCCCGGCGCTGCCGTGATGGATACCGATATGCTCGTCGTCGTCCACCTGGGTGATCAGGATATCTGCGTAATGGTCGCCGTTGACGTCGCCGGCAGGATAGAACTCTAACAAGGCGAACCAGGTCGTCTGGATATCGACAGCCGCAACGTCTATCAGCCCACTGCTGCTGCCATGAAACACGCCAACTTCTACGAAATCGAGCGAGTTCTCCGAGTCATAGCCGGTACTCTTGAGCAACACATCATCATAGCCATCGTTGTTCACATCACCGGCGGGCGCAGCCTGGGAGCCGAACGTATCCAGCAAGGGGTTAATGAGCGTTTGGGCCGGCAGCAGTCCCAGGCCATTGGCCGTGCCGCTGTAGATTTCCACCGTGGTAGGTGCGGTGTAGCCCACAAAGTCGCCGTAGCCATCGCCGTCGACGTCGCCGGCAGCCCAACCTTCCCCCACCCGGGTCCACGCCGGCACCGGCGGACTTCTCAAGGCCAACGGGCTATTCAACCTGGGTTCAAAAACGCCCGCCGCCGCCGTCTCGGAGCCGGCTCGCCAGGACACGGAGGCAGCCCTTGCCGGCCATGCCACCCCAAGGACAAAGCTCGCCAGCAGGCAAACCAGCGCCATCACCGCAACGGCAAGCCAGTGCCACTCAGCGTTTCGGTTCACGGACAGAATACGGTTCATGGGCTTCTCCTTCTCGTGGGCGTGCGCCCCGCTTGGCCCCTTCCTGTTTTCAGAAACGCCACCAACGCATCCAGATCAGAGAAGAGGTGTTCCTCCTTGCTGGTCACGCACCGCAGCATGGCCCGCCAGGGCGAGTCCGGCACCTCCTGCCACACCCGCAGCAGGTAGGAGCGGGACCGCCGGGGTTGAAGGGGTGTGTTCATGCATTGTTGTCCTCTCTTTTCAAGGATCTGCACCTTGTTCTCGACCTCCAGCACGCCGATGCGCCGCTCTCCTGATTCCAACGGCAGGGCGAGCAGAGAGCGGACCTCGTAGCCGAGGATCCGTTCCACCTCCGGGTAGTAGCGCGGATTGCGCCGCGCGGCGGGCACAGTTATCACCCAGGTGATAGAACTGAACCTCGACGAACCGCTCCCTCACGATCGCTTCTTCCAAACACTCCTTGGTTTTCCGCGCATCCCAGAGATGTAGGACTAGTACATTTTATGCTTTATTTAACTCTGCTGCCTACGGCTCAGAGGAACAACCGTCAACGCCAAGATAGCGATACTGACCACCAAGCCAAGGGCCGGTACGACAAATGTGCCTAAAGACGGCATTACCTCAAAGCTGGTCAGAACAACAGAATTAGGATCGAGAGGAGTAATATTATCCAACTGCAGCCAATTCGCTCCGCCCCCAGAGCCAAGCTTTATGGCGATGACTATCTGATCTTCAGTGGTTACAGTGATAGAGCCGCCATTACCAGAAGGATGAGGGGACAAGGACATCTGTTCCACTCCCCAACTTGTAGGCGGGTTCATTCCCCAGGAGTCCTTTTTGAATGCAATATCAGCCGGCGCAGCCGTAGCGTCGATTCTGGTGATAATATCTGCATCACTGTCGGTTGAATGGGCAGGAAAGAACATGATCTCTGCCCAACCCGCACTGCCGATATTTCCGGTCCATTCTCCATCGATCGTGTACGTTCCGGCTATCGTCACGGGCACACGCTGGAACCACCCGAAACTACCACCAGCCGCACTATTACCAAGCGCTCCATACCAACCACTCCAGCCGCCAGCATTGACATTCCAAGTCTCTCCCGATCCCCAGCTTGCCCGCCACTGCGTCCAACCGGTTTCGTCGCCGGTCTCAAAATCCCCATTGATGAAATTCTGTGCACTGACGATCGTAGATACGCTCAACGCCAAGATCGAAACAAGAGCAGCAATTCTTACCCTCCGAACAATCCCTGACCTTTTCACTTTTCCCTCCTTATTTCTTGTGTAAATATGGTCAATGGTCAATCGTCAACGGTGTGGTCAGCACCTCCTTTCCGCGCGCCGGGCGGCGACCGCGTCTGGTCCTGCAAAAAGGCCAACAGGCGGTCCAGGTCGGGAAAAAAGTGCTCCTCTTTGGTCGTCACGCACCGCAGCATGGCCCGCCAGGGCAAGTCCGGCGCCTCCTGCCACAGGCGCAGCAGGTAGGAGCGGGAACGCCGGGAACCGATCATGGGCGTCATGTCAGTGTGTTCGTTCATTGTTATCCCCTACTCTGCGGGCAGACCGCCAACCTGAGCGGGAGCTTGTCCCGGTCTCGGCTGCTCAGGCTGTTTCACCTCCCGGATTAGGCTGCCTTGCGACGCTGCAGGTAGACCCCGGCTGCCGCCGTCAGCGAGCCAACGCCCAGCAGCAGGCCCTCGAGGGGCAGCCCCGCCCCGCCCGTCTCGGGTATCGTCTCCGGCTCTTCGTCCGCCGCGATCAAGAACGTGCGCGCGTTCATCGACAGCGTGGGTCGGTAGTTGTGGTCATAGATCGCCTCAAACACGCCGATCTGCGCGTCCGACAGCTCCACGGCGTTGTTGAGCACGAACCACATGACCCCCTCGGTGCAGGGCGGCGTGGTGAACGAGCCGTGATAGTGCCAGTAGGTCTGGTCGGCAGGCAGCAGGGCGGCGGGATCCACCGACGCGCCCTCGATGGTCTCCAACTCGCCCTCTTCCGCGGGCAGATTCTCCCACACCGGGGCATAGGCCGCGTTCTCAGCGCCACGTGTCATCAGAACACCGACGACCGCGTATTGACCGTCGGCGCTCTGGTGCACGAAGTGGCCTTCCATGTCGTAGTAGCTGCCGCCGACGGTGTGTTCGCTCAGGGCGTGATAGTGGAACTGGAGCAGGTTGTAGGTCTTGCCGTGGATCTGGATCGAGCTGCCCTCGTCGGCGCTGACCATGATTGAGTGTCCGTTGTTGACAATGTTGACGGCGGTGGGTTGGTAGTTAAAGACGATGTCGGCCGGGTTGAGGGTGGCGGCGGCCGGGATGTCCACGGGCGACTGCTCCATGCCCTCCGAGCAAGCTGCATAGTCGGGGCTGAGTTCACCCCAATGCGCCGGGCCTTCTTCGCCATCGTAGCCCCAGTGCGCACCCTCGGCTGCCAAGGCCACCAAGCCCATCACAAGCGTGAACACCACGACGAGTCCAAGTACTGTAGCTTTTTTCACGAGAAATTCCTCCTTTTCTCTCCTTCGGTTTGTGTCTGGCCGGACGACAGTTCTCGCGAACCTCAACCGGCCTGTGCCGCGTGGGTGGGCCGGACCCTGTGTCATAGCGACGCCTGTTGGCCTCCTTTCCAACCTGGGCAATCCCTGCTGCCTTGCTACTTGCCGAGGCAGCGTATTCTGCCGAGACCGGGACGCCACCAGTATAGCCAACTACCGTTACGAGAACGTAACGAGCCGCGACATTTCTAGCCGCGAAACGGTTTTTGTGATACAATCGGGCCATGAAGCGGCTGGAGTTGCACCTGTTCGGCTCGTTCCAGGCCACCTTGGATGGTGAGCCCTTGACCGGCTTTCGCTCGGACAAGGTACGCGCTCTGCTGGCCTATCTGGCCATTGAAGGAGGACGCGCCCACCGCCGCCGGTCGCTGGCAACCCTGTTGTGGGGGGAAAAATCGGACCGCGATGCCTCTGCCAGCCTGCGCGTGGCCCTCCACAACCTGCGCCAGGTGCTGAACCCCCTACTCGATGCCGGCGACGACGCCCCGGACGCTTCGCCCCTGCTAACCGTCACCCGGCAGAGCGTGCAGTTCAACCCCCGCCACCCCGCCTGCTGGGTGGACGCCGTCGAGTTCGACATCCAGATGGCCGCTCAGCAAGCCCACCTCCACCGCGACCTGGTCCACTGCGCCGCCTGCGTACGGCGCATGGAGCAGATGGTCCAACTCTACTCAGGGGATCTCCTGGCCGGACTGGCCCTGGCCGACAGCCCGGCCTTTGACGAGTGGCAAACCCTGCAACAAGAGGCCCGCCATCAGCAGGTGTCAGGCATCCTGAAAACGTTGACAAAGCACTATATGACCCTGGCCGACTATGGCCCCGTCGAGCACTATGCCCGGCAACGGATCGAACTGGACCCCTGGGACGAGGAGGGCCATCGTGCCCTGATGTGGGCGTTGGCCATGGCTGGCCGGCGTGCTGTTGCCCTGGCTCAGTACCAATCCTGCCGAAGCCATCTCCGGCAGCAACTGGGCGTCGAGCCAAGCGAGGCGACGGCGGACCTCTATCAACAGATCCGCGAAGGTGCCCTGGGCTGGGACGCCGAGGCCGACGAGGCCGCCGAGCCGCAGAACCCGTACAAGGGTCTGCGGCCCTTCGAGGAGGCCGACAGTGCACACTTTTTCGGGCGGGAGGCGTTGGTCGACCGCTTGTTGGCCCGATTGAGTGAGGGCAGAGGCAAGCACGGCGATCCCGAGGAAGCCGGCGAAGCCAGCGGTCCGTCCTGGATGAGGCGCTTCCTGGCCGTCATCGGCCCGAGCGGCAGCGGCAAGTCGTCCCTGGTGCGCGCCGGCCTGATCCCAGCCCTGCGCCGGGCAGGGGCCTCCGGAGGAGAACGGTGGACCATCGCCACCTTGTTCCCCGGCGAGGACCCCCAGGCCGAACTGGCTGCCGCCCTGGAAGCCGCCCTGCCGCCCGGTCCTCGGGCAGAAAACGCGAGAGGCCAGGGTCCGACGTCCTTGCAAGATTATGTTAAAACACGTCTGCCGCCGGGCACGCGCCTGCTCCTGTTCCTCGACCAGGCCGAGGAACTGTTTACCCTGATCCGGGACGAAGCAACCCGAGCCCGTTTCGCCGCCGGCTTGCTGGCGGCGCTTCAGGCCCTACCCGAGAGATTGTGGATCGTCGTCGCCCTGCGCGCCGACTTTTACGACCGCCCCCTGCGCTTTCCCGACTGGAGCCATCTCTTTCACGGGCGCCACGAGATCACCCCGCCCCTCGCGCCTGAGGAATTGGAGCGGGCCATCGTCGGCCCGGCGGCGCGGGTGGGCGTGTCGCTGGAGCCCGGCCTGGTGACCAGGCTGGTTGCCGACGTCGGCAGCGAGCCCGGTTCGCTGCCGCTGCTGCAATACGCCCTCACCGAGCTGTTTGAGCGGCAGGAGGGCCGAACCCTGACCCTGGCCGCCTACCGCGCTATGGGCGGGCTGGGCGGTGCGCTGGTGGGCCGGGCCGAGGAATTGTACGCCGGCCTGAGCGCCGAGGAGCGGACAGCCGCTCGCCATCTCTTTCTGCGGCTGGTCGTCCCCGGCGACGACGGGCAGCAGCGGCCGGCCGACACCCGGCGGCGAGTGCCACAAACCGAACTGGAGAACCTGGGTGACGAGCCAGAGACCATAGCGGCGGTCATGGAGGCTTTCGGACGCCACCGCCTGCTGACCTTCGACCGCGACCCCGCAACGGGGCAACCCACGGTCGAGATCGCCCATGAAGTGCTCCTGGAAGCCTGGCCGCGCCTGCGGACATGGCTGGACGAAGCACGATCCGAGATCCGGCTGCACCGACGACTGGCGACGGTTGCCAAGGACTGGGTACAGGCCGACCGGGACCCGGGATTCCTGGCGCGGGGTCCCCGGCTGGCACAGTTTCAGGCGTTATTGCCCCCCACCGGCCCGGCCCTGACTCCGGTCGAGGCCGATTTTCTACGCGCCAGCCTTGCCGAACAGGACCTGCGACAAGCCGGGGAACAAGCCCGCCGGGCGCGGGAAGCGGCTATCGAACAACGGGCTCGCAGTCGCCTGCGGGGGCTGGTAGCCGTGTTGTCGGTCGCCGTGGTGGTGGTGCTTGGCGTGCTGGCCTTTGCCCTGAACCAGCAGCGCATTGCCCAGCGGGAAACTGCCGTCGCCCACAGCCTGAACCTGGCTACCGGTGCGCAGTTGGCCCTCAGCGAAAGCGACACCGACCTAGCCCTGGCCCTGGCCCTGGCCGCCAACCAGATCGCCAACCCACCGCCGCAGGCCCGGCTGACGCTGGCCGAGGCAGCTTATGCGCCCGGCACCCGCCGCGTTTTCCAGGGCCACACGGCCCCCGTGCAAACCGTAGCCATCGACCCGGAGGGTCGCACAGCCCTGTCCGGCTCGGCTGACGGTAGCTTGATCCTGTGGAACATCGAGACAGGGGAAGCGCTGCGCCGCTTGGAGGGACACGAGGGTACCGTCCACAGCGTCGCCTTTTTGCCTGGTGGGCAACAGGTGCTCTCCGGATCGGCCGACGGCAGCCTGATCCTATGGGATCTGAACACAGGGCGAGCCCTGCGCCGCCTGGCCGGCCACGACGGCGAGGTGTGGTGCGCGGCGATTGCCCCCGACACCCTTGCGGGTACAGGTGGCCGCACCGCCCTGTCCGGCTCGTCCGACGGGACGCTCATTCTGTGGGACCTGGCCAGCGGCCAAGCTGTGCGCCGCTTCAACGGCCACGAGGGCGCTGTCTACAGCGTGGCCATCAGCCCCGATGGCCGCAGCGCCCTGTCCGGCTCGGCCGACCGCAGCCTGATCCTGTGGGATTTGGAGACCGGGACGATCCGGCTCAGGCTGGCCGGCGTGGCCGACACGGTGGCCGCCGCCCAGCAAGCCGCGGGGCATTACGACGCCGTGTGGGGGGTGGCTTTTTTGCCAGGCGATCCCCAGGGCAGCCCTGGCCGCCGCGCGGTTTCCGTCTCCCAGGACGAGTTTGTCATCCTCTGGGACCTGGAGACGGGGCAACCCGTAGCGCGGTTCGACACCAACTTCGGTCTGCTGAGCCTGTCTCTGAGCGCCGACACCCTTGCGGGTACAGGCGGCCGCACTGCCCTGCTGGGCACGCTGGATAGCCAGGTGCTCCTGATGGATCTGGCAACAGGTCAGATCACCCCCCAGTTGCGCGGCCACACCGGCCGGGTGCTGGCCGTGGCCTTTGCACCAGGCGAGCGCCAGGCCCTGTCTGGCGCCAGCGACGGCACGCTGCGCCTGTGGGACCTGTACAACGGAGCCGAGATGCGGCGCATCCAATACGTCGCCCCTCCTGACTATGGCACCTGTGCTGTGGCCATCAGCCTCGATGGGCGACTGGGCCTGACCGGCCTGTGGACCGGCGACATCAGCCTGTGGGACTATGTCACCGGCCAGGAGATCCGCCGCCTGCAGGGGCATACCCAGATGGTCTTTGGCGGAGTCCATGTCTTGCCCGATACCCTCGCTCCGCAGGGCACAGGTGGCCTCCGGGCCGTGTCGGGTGCGGGCGACATTTTTGCGGCCTCCACCGACAACACGCTGCGCGTCTGGGACCTGGAAACCGGCCGCGAGCTGCGCCGGCTGGAAGGCCATACCGACAAGATCTGGGACACCGACGTGAGTGCCGACACCCTTGCGGGTACAGGCGACCACTGGCTGGCCTCCGCCTCGCACGATGGCACGCTGCGCCTATGGGACATCTCGCCGGGAGCAGGCGGCGACGAGGGCCGTATCCTGGCCGATTTCTCGCCCCAGGCACCGCGCAGTGTGGCCTTCAGCCCCGAGCCGCCTGAGGGCGGCACAGGCAGCCGCTGGCTGGTGGTGGGCCTGGCCAAAGCGCTTGCCGCCGACCCGGACTACAGCCTGCGCCTGCTGGATGTCGAGACCGGGCAGGAGATCCGCCGGTTGGCCGGACACCGCGAGGTGGTGACGGACGTCGCGTTCAGTCCCGACGGGAAGTGGATCGTGTCTGCCTCAGGCGACCTGAGCCTCATCCTTTGGGATGTGGCCAGCGGCCAGGAGGTTCACCGCTTGATCGGGCACGTCGGCAGCCCGGTGGCAGTCGCGTTCAGCCCCGATAGCCAGTTGGTGGTGTCTGGGGCCCTCGACGGCTGGCTGATGCTGTGGGATGTGGCCCAAGGGGTGGCCCTGCGGCGCTATGTCGGCCTCAGCGAGCCGGTGGCAAGCGTGGCCTTTCTTCCCGATGGCCGTTCCTTCTTGGCCGCAGCCGACGACGACGCCGTGCATGAGTACCGGGTCGATATCTCAACAGAAGCGTTGGAATCCTGGATTGCGACCAACCGTCATGTAATCGAACTAACCTGCCAGCAGCGGGAGCAATTCCACGTCGAGCCGTTGTGTGACGAGGCCGGGGCTGGGCCTTGAGTCCAGTACTTTGAGAGGGTCAGACTGGAGATCCAGACACGGCGCTTCTACTTCCCAATAATCTTGACAAGCACCCGCTTCCGCCGTCGCCCGTCGAACTCGCCGCAAAAGATCTGCTCCCAGATGCCAAAATCCAGACGGCCGTTGGTCACGGCGACCACCGCTGCACGTCGCGGCCCATCACGCGCAACACTGCGAGTTGCGTTCCGCTTCACGTGCGCGTCGGCGTTGTCCCTTCGCTCTGCTCAGGACAGGCCTCGCCGGTGCGGTTGTGCAACCGGCCCAGAGGCCGGCGTCGTCGTTGATGAACACGCTGGCAGTGATGTGCATGGCATTTACAAGGGTCAATCCCCTCTTTGTGGTATTCCGCTCTCATACCACCGAGGGTTGAGGCCCTGGCGGCAATAGGCCGCGCCCTGAGCAACCACAACTGAACCCAGCTCTTGCGGGTGAGAGAGACCTGTCCGCGCTGCAACGGGAAATTGCTGCAGCTGTCCAGAAGTGTCAAAAACCTGGTGGTGGACTCGTCTAGCATCGAGGTGAATCGCCGGGCAAGGCGAGCCAACACCGATAAGCTGGACGTGGGTAAGCTGCTCACCATGCTGATCCGCTATCATCTCGGAGAGACTAGGCTGTGGAGTGTGGCACACGTCCGCAGCCCGGAAGCGGAAGATATGCGGCACCTGCACCGGCAGTTCATCACTTTCAAGATCGCACCCGACATCGTTGCAGGATCAGTGGGCTGATAGCGAGCCAAGGGGTACGGCTTTCTGTAACGAAGGATTTCATGGCCAGATTGGACCTGGTACGAACCTGGGATGGTTCCCTGCTGGCCCCCGGCCTGCGCGCACGGCTGGGCCGGGAATACAAGGCTCTGCAGCGGGTGGAGGAACAGATTCGTGAGTTAGAGGCAGAGCGGAAGGGACTGCTTGATACGTCCCAACACCCTTCCGTGTAGAAGGTCAGGAACCTGCTGAAGCTGCGGGGCATAGGCCCGAACAGCAATCGGCTGTTCGGGACGGAGTTCTTTCAGAAGGCGAGCTGACGCACTGGTTCCTTGAGCGCTTTGGGCGAGGCGGCAAACGGATGCGCAAGGTGGGCATCGTTGCTCTAGCCCGCAAGTTGCTGGTGGCCCTCTGGACTTTCCCGGAAACAGGCGAGATACCCACCGGCGCTCAGCGTAAGCCTTAGCGTTGTGGTGCACTCAGTTCGAGATCGAGCTCATCGAGAAATGTGCACAGTAGCGGATTA
>JASFTJ010000004.1:0-15491 GCA_050053615.1 Anaerolineae bacterium
TCAAAACATTCCTTAAGAAAACTCTCATAGCGAGGGCGACCATAAAGCCACTTGTCCAGCAAGCCCAGCTGTTGATTGGCCGGGGCCACATCCAAGAGCGGTACATCGGTCTTGAGGGCGGTGCTCGACAAGGAGGCTTTGCCCAGAAGAGCGTCCACAACCGTCTGGCGTTGTTCTCCGGGCGTTAGGCCCAGCGACAGAGTGAGGTGAGCCTGGGGATCCAGGTCCACCAACAACACGCGCTTGTCCCGCTCGGCCAGGCTGGCGCCCAGGGAAATGCAGGTCGTCGTCTTGGCCACGCCTCCTTTCTGGCTGGCGACGGTGATCGTTTTGGGCAAAGTCGCGCGCCTCTGCCGCTTTCGTCCGAATATCATGCGCCACCGGCCGGCATCTCAGCTTAGTACCTCCGTCGCCAGTCCATCTGGATCACCGTCGCATTGCAGTCAGCCCGCGAATCCACAGGAATCACCTCGGAAACAGGCGTCTCCCCTTCGAACAGCTGCACCAGCCATTGCTCCTCTCGTGGATGATCGTCCAGGTAAAGTTCGTACTCGCCGTTCATATTCGTGACAGTCCACACTCCTTGCCAGCTCGCCGCCCAAATGCGAATGGTCATTCCCTCCATGGGGTAGCTGTGGACGTTGGTGACCTTGCCTACAAAGCCAAACCACCGGCACCCGAGCTCGGGATAGCGGTTGTTCGAGTTGAACTTTAGGTTGGTAACATAGTACGGCATCGGCGTGGGCGCAGTCGGAGACGGGGTAGGCGTCGCCGTGGGGCGCCGGCGGGTCGGCTTGGGCGTGGCGGTAGGTGGAGGCGCGGTCGGAGACGGGGTCGGCGTGGGGGTGGGGGTGCTCGTGGATGTGGGCGTGGGGGTGAGGGCTTTCAGCTGCGCCAGCCCGTCCAGGGCCTCGGCATTGTCAGGCTCCAAAGCCAGCGCCCGCCGGAAATCATCGCCGGCCTGTTCGTACTGACCGGCCGCCAGCCACCACAAACCCTCGCGAGCGTAGGCTTCGGCCAGTTGCGCGTCCACCGTCGCGTCGCCGGGCCGGATCTGGCGCAAGGCCAGCAGCAAGCCGATGGCCCGTTCCCAGTCCTCGGTCT
The DNA here is from genome assembly GCA_050053615.1 of Anaerolineae bacterium. Lineage (GTDB taxonomy): Bacteria > Chloroflexota > Anaerolineae > JAAYZQ01 > JAAYZQ01 > JASFTJ01. Next base: position 1,105 of record JASFTJ010000004.1, read on the forward strand.
GGCGCGCCTCATCCAGCAAGACCTCTAGCTCGCGGACCCGTTCCTCGGCCGAAACGGGCGTACCCGCTGGCGCACCGGGCGCGGCCAGCCGCACATAGACCTGGACCACCAGCGTCGCCTTGTACAAGGGCGGACCCTCCGTCGGCGTGGGGCTCGGCGGGGCATCGGTGGACGCAGGATGCGGTCGTGGCGTGGGTTGCACAGCCACATCAACCCGATCCACCGACATGGTGCCGATGGGGCCGGACTCTAGGGCGGTCAGAAAAGCGGAAAGAACGTCCAGGGTTCCTTCGACGGTCAGGTCGTAGGCCAGGAGGCGATAGGTGCCGCCCTCCAAGGTCGCCGTGACCGGCTGGCGGGCGCGCACCTGCCGCAGGGTGGCGCGGTGGATGGCCGCCGCCGACACGACGTCGGCCAGCACCTCAGTGCTGTCCACCTCGCTGGGAAAGGCAAATCGGGCCTCCATCAGGTCCCTTTCGAGGGCTACCAGCTCTGCCTGCACCGTGGCCAGCTCTGCTTTTCGAGCGGGGAGGGCTTCCGCCTTCCCCTGCTGACCAGCCACCGCCGTTTCCACCACCTGAATCTGGTCGGCCAAGGTCAGTTGCTGCGAACGCTCGGTGAAAATGCCGCGGACGAGCAGCCCGTAGGCCAAGACAATGAGCAGCACGCCCAAAACCGCACCGGCGATCACAAGAATGCGCTTGTTCACGGCAGGAACTCCCAGGAGAGGATGACGGGGCCGGTGTATTCCATGCGCACGCGCACCCGGACCCGGTACGAGCCAGCCTGGGCGACAATTATGTATTCCGGCCAGGCCGTGGTCAGACAGGCCAGCCCACTACAGGAGGTCCCCCCCCCTCCCTGCCGGGTGAATCCGACGCTGTTGCAAAATGTGCCAATGCTGCTACTTTCGGTTTGGGCCGTAAACGTGAGAGTGAATACGCCGCCGCTGCCGGGTATCGATGGCCTGGAGATGGAATAGTCCCACGTGATGGTTTGTCCCACCTGGCTGGGGGGAGCGTCGGGCGGCGTGGTATAGCCCGTCGTGGTGATGAACGTGAAACCGGTCGGTAACGTGTCGGTGATTTGCCGCACTTGGACGTTTCCACTGGAGGTGTTGCGGATGGTAATCGTGTAAGTGACCACCTCGCCGGGATCGGCGCCGCCGGGCTGCGACGTCTGCACGCTCTTGTCTGGAACCACATCATAGACCGACACGCCGTTCGACGTGGTGGGCAGGGACGCGACGGGATTACTCGTGACTGCATCGGTGCCCTCGGCGTAGCCGCTCCAGGTGTTGGCGCCGGTCCTGTTGCCGGCCGATTGGTAGACCCACTCGAACTCGACCGTGCCCCCGGCGGGGATACTCGCCGAACCCGGCGTCGGACCGCTGAGCAGGGTGGGGAAGAGCAGCGGGTCAAAGAGCGTCAGCGCCGAAGGCGCGACAGTGCTCGCGTCGTTGGTCCCGACGTTGGTCACCGTCATCGTCACCGTCACGGTCTCGTTCTGGCCCACGGCGTCCGGCGCGGCGATGATGGATGAGACGAGAAACGCAGCGCCGTACACGTCCACGTCGTTCGACGAGCAGTTGGCCGAGGACACGGGCGCACCCGAGTTGGCGTCGGCGCCGCTGGCGTTGCCGGTCCAATTGACCGCGCCCACGGCCGTGGCCTGGTAGGTCCAGGTGAACTGCGCCGACGTTCCACCGGGGATCACAGCCGGCGCCCCGCCCGGCCCGGACACGAATGCGGCCGTGCCCGACATCGTCAGCGCCGACGGGTTCACGTTCTGCGCGTTGGCCTGGCCGGTGTTGGTCACCGTCATGGTCACATAGATCAGCGCCCCAGTGCCGACGGAGCTTGGCGCGGCGTCCATGCCACACGACAGGGCCGCCGGCGTCTGAATCGTCACATTGTTCGATGTGGCCGTATCTGTGACGGTCCGACTGTCGTTGATGTCCGTGCCGGTGACCATGCCGGTCCAGCTGACCGTGCCCGCTGCATCGGCGCGATAGGTCCACTCGAACGAGGTAGAGCTGCCGCCGCCAAGCATCAGGACCAAAGGCGGCGTAGGGCCAGAAAGAGACGAAGCGCCGCCTGTTCCACCCATGGTCAGCGGCTCCGGGGCCACGTCGCTGGCCGCCGCGTCGCCGGTGTTGTCCGCCTGCATCGTCACGGTGATCGTCTGGCCTACGCTGACCGTCGCCGGCGCGCCCGACAGCAAAGCAGCCAGTTGGGCGGGTTGCATCACCGTCACGTCGTTGGAGGTCGTCAAGCTGGATTCCACCGGCTGGCCGGTAGTGACATCGGTGCCGGCGGCGTTGCCGGTCCAGTCGACCAGGCTGGCCCCGGTGGCCGAGTAGGTCCAAGTAAAGGTCTGGACCGCACCCGGCGTCAGTGTGGCCACCGAAACCGGGTCGGGCCCTGAGAGCTGAGACGCCGAACCCGGGGGATTCACCACCAGGGCAGACGGCGCGACGTTGGTGGCCGTGACATAGCCGACATTGGTCACAAGCATCGTCACGGTAATCTGCTGGCCGACGTTGACGACGGAAGGCGCCGCTCCCAGGCTGGAGACCAGGGCGGCCACCCCGACCGACACCCGATCCGAGACCGGCCGGTCGTAGGTTTGGGAATCCGTGTCCACCAATTGCAGAGAGGGAAAGTAGGCGCCAGGGGCAAAGTTGGAGTCCACCATCGTGGCGTTGAAGGTCAGCGTGCGCACCGTGTCGGTGGGAATCGTCGTCTCCACAGCCAGGTTTGCGGAAAAGGGATAGGCGCCATCAGTGAAGGTAAAGACGCTGGAGGTGGTCAGGGTGATCGGTTGGCTGCCGGCGTTGAGCACATCCAGCGAAAAGGCAACCGAATCGCCGGGCTGAACGACCAGCGGGTCGAGCGTGCCGCCCACATAGAGTGGATTAGGACCCGAGATGCCCTGGAGATCAAGTGTCGTTTGTCCTTCGGCGGTCAGATAGGTGGCGATCACCATCGCTTGTGAATCCACAAAATCCACCGGCGCCGTGAACGTGACGGTGATGACGCCGCTCGCATTGGTCGTACCGTCATAGGCCGAAAGGGTGCCCTGGGTGCCGGTCGTGGCAAAGACGACGTTCGCGCCGGGTATGGGGGCACCGCCCTCATAGACCGTGGCCGTGATCACAGAGGTGCTGAATCCATCGGCCGGTAGGCTGGTGGGATCGGCCGTCATCTCGATGCGGTAGCGGGTGATGGTGAACGGCGCATCCACGGCCCCTTCCCAGTTGCTCCCCACTCCACTGCCCGTCGTGCACTGGTTCGTGCCGGAACAGAAATCGATGTGAAAGCTATAGTTGGTGTCCACTACAGGCGTCGGAATGGCCGAAAAGGTGACAGTCAGCACGGCGGTGCCGCCCGGCGGCAGACCGCTGCATCCCCCATCGGCGGTAAAATCGCCGCCGCTGTAGGTCCAAGTGCAGGGCGTGCCCACGCTGCCGATCGTCTCTCCAACGCCTCCTGAATCGGTGAACGCCGGCGGAAGGGCAAAGCGGAACATTTCTAGTGTCGTAGCGCCGTTGTTAGCTACTGTGAAGGCCAAAGGCAGTGGGGTTGCTGTGCCGGCGCCCACTCGGCGCGGCGTCACATAGGCTGTGTACTGCGCAATGACGCCGTCATTGGAGCGGGCGACATTGGTCTCCAGCGAACCGCGGGCCTGGGCGGTGCCGGTAAAAGCGTAGGTGCTGCCTATCGTGCCGGTCAGTGTGTAGGTCCACTCGAAGGTTGTCGTACTCCCGGCTGGCAACGAGGGCACCACCGGGGGAGAGGGACCGGAAGAGGAAACAGCTGTGGCGTCCCCCTCCAGGCCCAACGCCGAGGGGCGAACGTTACCCAAGTTTCCAGCGGTATTGTTATAGACGCGCATGCGCACGGTCACGTCCTGACCAGCGATGATAGTGGTTGGGTCCACCTCAATCAGCGCGGTGAAATCGCCAATCACAACCTCATTGGAGCGAACCTCGTCGGAGGTCACACTTGCATTGGCCGCCGAACCTCGAAAGGTTACGATTCCATCGGCGATAGCTTGGTAGGTGTGGGTGATCACGTCCGAGTCGCCCGAGGCCAAGGTAAGAGTCACCGGGATCGGGCCATCAGTAAGCGCGACCAAGCCACTGGGCGTGTAGAACAACGTGCGGGTAATGGTCTGTTGAAGGGCCGTGGATCGGTTGTGAATCACCATCGTAACGGTGACCAGGTCGCCCACTGCCACCGAAGGCGGCACGGCTATGATGTCGGTGGCCAGTCCGCGACGGGGCCAGGAGGCCAGGTTCCCGGTGAACGTCTCTTCGTCCCTGCGCTGGGGGGCAAACACAGAGTACTCGACGACGACTTGGTCCAGCTCATCAGAGACATCCGCAGCGGCAGAGGCAAAGGCGGCGCCACCCTGCCCCAACACAGCCACCGAAAAGGTCAGGCCCTCGCCAGGAGCCAAAGCCGAGGCCGTGGAGTTGGCCGTAAACACTACGTAGGCCTGCCCTTGCCCCGCATTCCTGATCTCGTCGACTGACCAGCCATCCGGCGCGGCGGTTGCATTGCTGACGTCGTACAGACTGGCGTCAAATTCCAACCTGACATAGTCAATCGGTTTGTTCGGATCGTTGCCCGTGTTGGTGACAGTAAAGGACACCGTGTCGGCCATGTCGCCCATGGTCACGGCGCTGCCAGAGGTAGTTTCAATGGTGTAGGTATAGGTCAGAGCCTGCAGTAGGGAACCGGCCAGCGCGGAATTGCTGGCCAACAGGAAAAAGGCGAACAAGAGTGCAACCAGCACAGCGATCAGCCCTAGCCTTGGCTGCGACGCTACGCAGGCTGTCTTTGAGATTCGCCTCGTGTCCATTGCTTCTCCCATGTTCAACGTCGTCAAGAACCGCCTACAGATCCAAGGTCCGCTCGCTCCCAACTGGTACATGCCCACATCAGTAGTCGTGGGAGGGTCCTCCTGTACCCGGTTTCGACGTTGGAAAACACCTCCTACGGGGTAAACACCTCTGTGATCGTGATCACCACCGTCTGCCCGTTAATGACGATCGTATCGGTAAATGGCACGCTGGCCCCGTTCTCCAGTTGCCAGATTCCATACTCGATCCCTGCATCAGCCGAGTAACGGTCCACCGTCTGCTGCCGAGTGGCCGTCGTTGCTCGCTGGCTGGTACTGGCATAGTACAAAAAGCCGGTCACCAGCAGCACGGCCAGGGCCAAGGCCAACAGGGCAATGACTAAGGCCTGCCCGCTCTCGCCATGCGTCTCGCTTAGTGTCTGCATTTTACCATCCATCTCAATCCACGCGCATGGTCACAGTGTACGTCTGGCTGGCCGAAAGATCGCCCTCGATAGAAATGAGAGTAATCGCAATAGTACCAGTGACTGTGCCCGACGGACATGCTACGCTGTCGACGCGCCGCGCCACACCAATGGTCTGGCTGCCATCCTGCCGGTTGAGTGTGTCAACGGTGCGAGTATACGTGTACACCACACCAGGTCGCCCAGTATCGAACCGGAAGGGCGTGCAGGTACCCGGCGTGCCCGTGAATTCCCGACTCTCGCTCCCATCCCGCATCAACCACAAGCCCGCGTTGCGAAGATCGTGGTCCACGGCCAGTTGAGCATTGCCCCAGCGGGGGATGCTCAGGAATTGGTAGACAATCGTCACCAGCAAGCCAGTCACGATGGAGATGATGGCGAGGACGACCAGCAGTTCAATCAACGTGAAACCGCATTGAAGGCTGGATACCTGATACCTGATACCGGGTACCTGGCATCGAGTATCGGGCGTTGGGTGTTTCATCGGTTTACCTTGTAGTTGCCAACGGTGACCAGGGAATCACCCTGATACGAGACGGTGACCGTCACTTGTTGCAGGCCAGTTATGATCACGCTGCTGCTGATATTGATCGCATAATTAGACGGTGCAGACATCGCAGCATAACCTGCCGGATTGTAAGGGGCGGCCTTGATGGTTTCCAATTGCACGCTGGCCAGGTTGGTGGCCGTGGTCAACCGGTTGCTGGTGCGCACGGCAAAGGCGCCGGTCGACAGGGCAGCAACAAAGATGGTCAGCGCCGAACTAATGATGGCCACCGCCACCAGGATCTCGACCAGGCTGGCGCCCGATTCCGGATTCTTGATTTGCCGCGTAACGTTCACCGGATTCTCCGCTGCACACGAAAGTAGACGGCCACACAACCGACAATGATCGTCACAATGACGACGGTCAGCACGGCCAGGATCAAATGCTCCCGCGAGACAGTATGGATCACGAGCCAGAGCAGCAGCCACTCCCCGGCAAAGACCGCCAGGAGCAACCACACTATCCACATCCCGCATCCCAGGCGACGATCGAATTTCCTCACAGTCTCACTCCGTTGGCGCCCATTGCGTTCCGGAAGTGAGTCCCCAGTAGAGCAAGCTGGCGTCTTGCCCTACGATCCCTACTTGATTTCGGAAAGGATGGAATACATGGGCATAACCATCGAAACGGCGATAAAGCCAACAATGGCGCCCACAAAAATCGTCAGTGCTGGCTCTGCCATGGATGTCAAGATCTGCACGTTTCGATCTACCTCTTCCTCGTAGAACGTGACCAACGTCTCCAAATTCTCCTCGAGGGTGCCGGTTTCCTCCCCAACGCGCACCATCTGGGCCAGCAACGAGGGAAACAGACGCTCGGCGGCCAGCGGCCCGGAGAGACCCTGCCCGGAGAGCAAGGCCGACCGCGCCCGGTCCAGCGCCTCGGCCACGATGACGTTGTCGATAGTCTGTATGACGAGATCCATGACCTCAGAGAGCGGCAGCCCGGCGCGGATGAGCGTCGAAGTAGTCCGCGCAAACCGGGTCAATTGCCCTTGCAAGATGATCTTGCCAACGACAGGCACACGCAGCAGCGTGGCATCGCGCAGGCGACGGCCACTGGGCCGGCCGCCCCACCAGGCAAACAGCGCCGCCAAAATCAATCCGCCCACTAGGACGTATAGCCCATACGCAGAAGCAAAGCGGCTGATGGCCATCATAATTCGGGTGGGCAATGGCAGGTCAGCCCCAAAGGACTCGAACAGATCTACCATGGGCGGGAGCGCAACGGTGAGCATCATCGCAACCACGCCGACGGCTACCATCAGGACAAAGATCGGATACGAGAGGGCGTCGCGAAGCTTGCGCACGAGTTCCTGCTCTTTCTCCAGGTACGTAGCCAGTTGGCGCAACACATCCTCCAGGTTGCCGGTACGCTCGCCGACAGAGATCGTCCGGGCGTACAGATCGGGAAAAGCGAGTGGATGCTGGGCCAGCGCCCCCGAGAACGCCTGTCCCCGCTCCAGGCTGGAGACGACTTCTTCCAGGACCTCGCGCATCGCCCGGCGGTCGGCTTGCTGGGCCAGCAGCTGCAGCGCCCTCAAGATATTGACGCCCGATGTGAGCAAGGTGGCCAGCTGCCGCGAAAAGATGATCAGATCGCGACGCTTGACGCCAAAGAATGTGGGAAACAGGGTGGCCAGCGTCTGACGGGGACGAGCAGGCGTCAGTTGGGCCACAGTGAGACCCTGCTCCCACAGCACCTCCTCGGCCGCCGCTTCGCTCGGCACCTCGATCTGGCCCTCCACCCGCTGGCCACTCCGGTCAAACGCTACGTAGCGATAACTCATCCATCCCTCACCGAATCGTATACACGTTGCGCATCACCTCGCGCAGGGTAGTGATGCCCTGTTGTACCTTGATCATCCCCTCGCGCCACATAGGCACCATGCCTTCCGCTGTCGCCTGGGCCTTGATCTCGTCGGCGGCAGCGGCCTCCATCACCAGGCGGCGGATTGACTCGCTGATGGTGAGTACCTCAAACACACCAGTCCGCCCCCGGTATCCCGTTCCCGCGCAAAAGTTACAGCCCTGGCCCTGTTGAAAGTACGCAGGAGCACGGCCCATCTCCGCTTCGAAGGCCAGCCGCTCTTCGGGCAACACCTTGCTGGGACCACGGCATCGATCGCACGTCCTGCGCACCAGCCGCTGAGCCACCACGCCCGCCAGAGCCGAGACTACCAAGAATGGCTCCACACCCAAGTCGATCAATCGGTGCAACGTACCGACGGTATCGTTGGCATGGATGGAGGATAACACCAGGTGACCGGTGAGCGCCGATTGCACCGCGATCTCGGCCGTCTCCCGGTCGCGGATCTCGCCGACCAGGATGACATTGGGATCCATACGCATGATGGCCCGCAACCCAGCGGCAAACGTGATACCCGCCTGCCGGTTAACCTGGATCTGGCTGATCCGTTCGAACTGGTACTCAACCGGGTCCTCAATGGTCATGATGTTACTTTCTTCTCGGTTCAGGCGGTTGATCGTGGCGTACAGCGTGGTTGTCTTGCCAGCACCAGTCGGCCCGGAGACGAGCACCATCCCAAACGGCAGGGTCGTCAGCTGCTCATAGGTGGCCAACGCCTCCGGCAGGAAACCCAGCTCGCCCAACTGCATGAGCGAGAGGGACTTGTCTAGAATACGCAACACAGCCATCTCTCCCTGGGCGGTGTTGGCGGTGGCCACGCGTACATCCACTTCGCCGTGATCCCCTTGGAAAGTGAACTGCCCGTCTTGGGGTCGGCGTCGCTCGGCGATGTTCATCCCTGCCATCACCTTGATGCGGCTGATGAGAGACCTGTGCACCGACAGCGAAGTCTCTAGGGTATCGTGCAGGATGCCGTCGATGCGATAGCGCACCCGCAGCACGCCGTTGTCAGGGGCAATGTGGATGTCAGAGGCGCGATCGCGAATCGCCTGGCTGAGGACCAGTTCGACCACGCGAGCCACAGGGCTTTGCGTTACCAAATCGGCCGTTAAGCGCGGAGCTTCGGGCGCCTGCGCGGGTTCGGGTGCGATCTGCTGCAGTTGGCGTTCGATCTCGCTACTGGAGCGGTAGTAAAGCGCCAAGGCCTCCTGAATGTCTTGTCGCACGCCTACCGCCGGACGCACCCGCATCCTAGCCCGGATGGAAACATCCTCCAACGCTTGAATGTCGAGTGGGTCCTCCATGACGAGGACTAGTTCATCACCAATCACATCCATGGGAATTACGCCATAGCGGTGGGCGATCTCTTCCGGCACCAGGGCGAGCGCCTCGGACTGCACAGTGTGACGCTTCAGATCAATCAGCGGCAAGTTTAGCTGCAGACTGAGCGCCATGGCGGCATCACGGGCCGTGATCACTCCCTGCGCAATGAGCGCATCGGTGGCGCTCTGCCCGTCACGGCGGGCCTGCTGTCCTTCCTCCAGTTGTTTTGCAGTGATCAGGCCAGCATCCAGCAAGACCTCGCCTAGGTCTCGCTGTGCCTGCGTTGGTCCGCGCTCCGACAATGTCACATGCACCTCATTTCAGCAAAGGACACACAATCACTTCAAACTCAGCAGCCATTCCGCCAACGCCAGAAAGGCAGGATCATTGAACTGAGCACCTGCAGGGACTCTGGCCACAACCGGGTAGCTCAGCCCGGCGGCCCCCGCACCTCCCCCCTGCGAGTCAGTAAGCACCAATGCAACCTGCTCGATATCCATGCCGACCCGCTCCATCATCACGAGTGCTGAACGCGCCGCCCCGAGCGACACCTCATCGCCTGGGGTGACCAACAGCACCCGAGCACAGCAGGCTGCCACCCGATGCAGCACGGCGGCAGGGTAAACAGACACGTCGGCCAGAACGAGGTCCGCCTCAACCAACACTGTGTCAAACACGGCCTGCACATCCCCCGGCGCGAGCTGTCCCCCCCCACCTGTGCCCTCGAGGTTGTTCAAGAGGCGCAGGCCGCCAGGATGCTGGAACGCCAGCTGATTCAGGTCTCGGACCGTGTCCGCATCGATCAAAGGGATTGGAGCTTCGCGAGGGGAGGCACCAAGCAGCAGCGCGTGTTCGACAGAAAAGGGGCGAAAATCCACTAGCATCGTTGACTCGCCCCTGCTCGCCAACGCCAACCCAGTTCCCAGTGCAATCGGAGCGGCCTCCCCCCCGCGCGCCCCGGTAAAAGCAACGCCTGTGCCCAACGGAGCAGCCTCTTCCTCCCTGTCGCTCAATACGGAGCGGAGCACCGCCTGCAGTTCGGCCGATCGAAAAGGCTTGACCAGGTAGCCATCGGCGCCAATGCGGTTGGCCGTCTCAACATCGGCCTGTCCCGATTTGGCCGAGATGATGACCACCGGCATATCTGCTGTTTGCGGATCAGCCCGCAGCTGGTTGAGGACCTCAAAGCCATCAATACCAGGCAACATCAAGTCCAGCAGAATCAAATCGGGTGAATCGGTCCGCGCCATCTTTAGGCCTTGAAAGCCATTGGCAGCACTAGTGACCTGATATCCTGCCTGACCAAGCTGCAGGCTCACCATCTTGACCATGAGTGGATCGTCTTCAATTATCAATATTACTGGCTCCACATCACATCTCCCCTGTCACGCAGTCCAGCAAAGGGCTTCAGCGAAACAGCCATGAACCCGGGGACCCCCGCTGTCGTCCCTCAGTTTATCACAAGATACGCAAACTGACAATCCCCCATTGGTACGGCTTGTCAAAGCATTAAACGGAAACCATCATTCCCACCACTCACCTTCTCACGCAAACTAGGGCTGAACGCACCAAGCAAACCATTCCAAACAGCCCCCAAGACGACACAAGGATCCCTCACTATATTGTAGCATGCTACCACCGCTTTCCCAATCCTCTAGGGGATGGAGGTGGGGGAGTAACCTGCTTCCCCTAATGCCCTAGGCCATCCGGGGGTTCGGGCCACCTCTTCAAGATGTGCCTATGTTCGATCCTTTCCTTGGCAAAGGCTGAAGCCTATGCTACAATGACCCTCAGACAGCTGACTTCACCGAAGGGGGAAGCCAACAATGCGCTTCAGATGGTACGGCTGGCTTGGCCTGGCCTGGATGATTCTGGCCGAGATTTTGATGCTTTTCAGGATTCAGCCCGTGTATCAGTGGTTTACGCCCATCATGTGGACCGGCTACATCCTCTTTGTCGATGCGCTGGTGCTGCGCCTGCGGGGTCGCTCGCTGCTGCACAACCGCCTCCACGAGTTCGTGATGATGGCCTGGCTGTCCGTCTTTTTCTGGCTGATCTTTGAGCTTTACAACTTGCGTCTGGCCAATTGGTATTATGTCAACACGCCTCGCGCCCCCTGGCTGCGCAACCTGGCCTACTTTTGGTCCTTTGCCACCATCTTTCCCGGCTTGTTCCTGACCTCAGAGTGGCTCGCAGCGCTACTCAAGATTGACCTGGAGAAGCGCCACATCTCACCACGCCGTTTTGGCGGGTGGTGGACTGTGTCCATCGTCGTCGGATTGGTCTTTCTGGTCATTCCGCCGCTGCTACCCTACAAGATCAACCGCTTCCTGTTCGGTTTCGTGTGGCTGGGCGGGATCCTGTTTCTCGATCCTGTCAACCATCGGCTGGGAGCACCGTCACTCATCGCCGAGTGGGAGGATGGGCGCTTGGGCCGTACCTTGGCGCTGTCGGCTGGGGGCGCCGTGTGCGGCGTGCTGTGGGAGTTTTGGAACTATTGGGCCGGCGCCAAGTGGATCTATGCCGTACCCATCCTAGGCGACATCAAGATCTTTGAAATGCCGGTCCTGGGCTTTCTGGGCTTTCCCCCCTTTTGCCTGGAATGCTACATCCTCTACCAGTTCGCCCGGCGGGTACTGTGGGGGCGCGTCTGGGCACCGAGCAGACCGGGTACACAACGCGTGGTGTAGGAGCAGTAGGCCATGAACCTAAAGATTTTTGGCACGTTGAGACAGACAGTGGACGCAAAGAGCATAGAGGTCAAGGTGGAAGCTGGAGACACAGTGCGAGATGTGTTGGAAACACTGTCCGCTGAGTATCCTGTCCTCGGAGAGCGCATTCTGGACAACGAGGGCAACCTCCAGGCTTCGGTAAACATCATCCTCAACGGACGAAGCATCAAGTTCCTGGATGGTCTGGACAGCACCGTCCAGGATGACGACGCGTTTGCCGTCTTTCCTGCTGTGGGGGGTGGATAGGGCACAAGAAAAGGCGGTTGGCAGGCCCGTCGGTCGCCAACCGCCTTTTCGTTTCAGCGGAGCGTTGCTGCTAGAGGATGCCCAATTCTACCAGCTTGCTCTCGGACACCACACCACTCTCCCATCCGCGGAAGGCATAGTACTCGTCCAGCATCTTGTCCAACTCGCAGACCGAGTCTGAAGCAGCTCCGGCCCCCTTTTCCTTCAAAAAGCGCTCCGGCAAGTAGTCAGAGCCCTCACGGAAGCCGATCAGGTTGTTGTAGTAACGCTCCAGATTGTAAACCCGCTCTCCGATCTGGAGCAAACCGTTGACATCCAAGGATTGCCCGGTCATGCCCGAGTAAAGGGCGGCATATACGGCGAGCGGGATGGCAAAGGTCCCAAACTTGCAAACCTCCAGGCTATCCGTAAATCCATAAACATTCTGAAAGATCGCCTGCAGCTCGCCTTTGCCCTCCCATGCTAGAGGATCGGCAACCTGCTCTTCGCCCAGAACCCAGTTGACCACCTCAGCTGCGGGAGTGTAGCCGCGCAAATGGCACGCGCCCCGGTTGGAGGTCGCATAGCCAATGCCCATGCCCTGCAAACCGCGCGGGTCGTAAGCTGGAATGGACTGTCCCTTGACCGTCATGGCCATGCCGGGATCGCCCCACTTCTTCGAGCAGGGATCCATGCCTTCGGCCAGATCGTCGCCCAGTCCTTTGCGGAAAGCGATCTTTTCGATCAGCGCCAGCGCAGCGTCGCTGTCACCCCAGGCGAGCCCGTCCACCAAGCCCTTCTCCGAGGCCTCCATGGTCAGGGCCACGGCGTCGCCGGTCTCGATGGTATCCAGCCCGAAATCGTTGCAGCGGTCGATCATGGCCGCGATGGCGCTGGCGTCGGAGCAACCACACATCGGCCCAAAAGCCCAGACCGATTCGTACTCCATGCTCTCCATGTGGAGCCCTGTATGCTTCCCCTCGGTGATCTCTACCTCTTTTTTGCAAGCCACGGGGCAAGCCCAGCAGGTGGGTCGCCCCACCAAGATTGTGTCGGCCACCGTCTCACCGCTGACGGCTTCGGTCTCTTCGAAAAGAGTCGTTTGCGCGTTACGCGTCGGATAGGCCCCGATCTCGTTGACCAAGTTGGCCAAGACATTCGTGCCGTGGACGTGCAGGTCACCGTCTTTGGGGCTGGTCGTTGGGCAGTCATTGATCGCCTGCAGACAGTCATCGTTTGCCTGCTTGAAGGCGTCCGGATCCGCGGGCTTGGGCATGTTCTTGCTGCGATCGCCTTTAATGACCAGGCATTTCAGATTCTTGCTGCCGGCCACTGCCCCGGTCCCCCCGCGCCCGGAGGCCCGGTCGTCAGCATTGATCCAGCAGGCAAACCGCACCAGGTTCTCCCCCGCCGGACCAATGGCCATCACAGCCACGTCCTCTCCATGCCTTTCTCGCATCAGCTTGACCGTATCGTGGACCCCCTTGCCCCAAATGTCCGAGGCATCGTGAAGGGTCACTTCCCCATCCTCCAGGTAGGCATAGACCGGCTGCTCAGCCTTGCCTTTCAAGACCAGGCCATCAAAGCCTGCCCACTTGAGCTTGGCTCCAGTCCAGCCTCCCATGTGAGAATCGGTGATCGTACCAGTCAGAGGGGACTTGGTGACCGTGCACAGCCGGCCGCTCATCCTCGTCCTGGTACCAGTCAGCGGGCCGACCATCACGCACAGAATGTTTTCCGGAGACAGCGGCTCCACCTCCGGCCCGTTGTCAAAGACATACTTGACGCCTAGCCCCCGCCCGCCGACATACTTGCGGGCGTCATCCTCGTCGATCTCTTTGTACTCGACCTTGCCACCGGTCAGATCGATCCAAGCAACTCTGTTCGCATAGCCTCCTAACATGTCCTTACCTCCTTTTTTCCATCTGCAACCCAGCCTACTGGAAGCAACATTTGCTGAACAAGATGGGTTCCTCTATCTCCTCACCTCCCTTCTCCAACAAAAAAAGGCGGTTCTCTGTTGCTACGGCGAGAACAGCCTCCTTTGCGCGCTGGCGGGTGAGGAGATTGCTCCCCTCACCGTATCGCTCATCCCATCCCAGAGGGAACATGATGAGTCGGAGGACCGACTGTGTCGACCCAGATTGCAAGACACCAACAGTATAGCACAGTCTCACCCGTTTGTCCAACAGAATTGCGCCTCGCTGCTAGGAGCAGTAAAGCACCTACCCACGTTCAAATTGGTCATCGGGAAACTCTGTAGTACAATTGGGTAGTCAATTCCGTCAACGAATGTCAGGATCAGAACAAAGTTTCGATTCATTCATGACATGATATGACATCTATCTGAGGTACAAT
>JASFTJ010000005.1:0-14834 GCA_050053615.1 Anaerolineae bacterium
CCCCGCTGCGCGCGTCGCTGCCAACGCCAGCGCCGCAAAAGCCGACGACGAGGAAGCCAGGCCTGTTCCCGCCGGAAAGTCGTTGCGGCTGACCACCCGCGCCCGGTCCCCCAGGTCGGCCAGCGCCCGCACGCGATCCAGCTGGGCCGCCACCCGCGCAAAGCTATGATCCTCCGCCGGTTGGCCATCGATCATCACATTGTCAACGTGCAACCCCGGTCGGAATTCGACCGTCGTCACGGTGGTCAACGCGTCCAGGTTCATCGAAAGCGATGGGTTCGCAGGCAAATTCAGTGCTTGGCTGGTCCTACCCCAATATTTGATGAACGCGATATTTGGGTTCGCAACCGCCGTCGCTTTACCCATTGGAGTCGATCACCGTTTGGCCTCTGTGGCTATCATAGCACCTTTTTGGCGAAGGGGCAAGTTAGCCTGATCACGTTCCAAGCGACAAAACGCAGAAAACAAGAAGAAAAGGCTATGTCCAGCGGACAAGTGTTCCACCGACAGCCTCCGTCGGACAGCGTAGTGCTGCCTCCAGCGCGCCGGGCCGCTCCCCAGAGATAAGGTGGACGGTGAGCTCGGGCAGCTCGCGGACAAGGCGCACCATCGCCTCGACCTTGGCCAGCATGCCACCGGTCACGTCGGTGGCATGAGAGCCGCCCAGCGCTGCCCGCACCGACTCCCAATTGGCAGCCGAAATCTCGGGCACGGGGCGAACGGACGGATCGCTCAACGGATCACCCTCAAATACGCCATCCACCGCGCCGACCAGCACCAACCGCGCCGGGTGGAGCCGCCGCGCCAGGTAGACGAAAACCTGCTCGGTGGAGATGATCGTCCCACCTTGCACCTCATCGAGCGCCACGTCTCCATAGACCAAGGGCGCCAATCCCCGCGCCAGCGCCTCTTCCATCGACGTCGTGTCCAACGAGACCAGCGCGCCCCCCCGGCACCGCGCCGACGCCGACGGCTGGAGGGTCCAAACGGGCACACCCGCCGCGAGGAAATGGTCGGTCACAAGGCGATTTAGGCGCGCCGCCACCGCCGCCACCTCAGCAAACCCCCGCCACTGCTCGGCGGTGCGCACCCCCTGGCACGTCCCGTGGCGCCGGGCGGCAACATGCCCGAACGATCCGCTGCCATGTCCCAAGAGCAGACTGAGGGTGGGCCGCGCTTCCAAAGCGCAGCTCACTTCTTTGGCCAGCCGGACGATCACCTTGTGCCGGGCGGTCTCTGGCCTCGTCTTGTCGGTGATCACGGAGCCGCCCAGCTTGACAAAGACCAACTCGTTCATCGTTCCACCGTCACCCAGTCGCCGTCCACACGCACCCGGTCGCCCGTATTGATGCGCGTTATGTCTATCTGATCGACCATCGGGATGTCACTGATGATGGCCCCCACGGCGACGATGGCCTCGCTCTCGGCGTTGACGATGGTCACCGGGGCCATGCCCGCCTTGGCCATGCGGTAGAGCGTGTACGAGCCGACGGTGCTGCCCTTGCCCGTAGGAAAAACCAGCGCCCGTCCGGCCACGCACTCGCCTTCCAGCGGATGCCCCGCTTCGATGACGACGCCCGTCTCTGGGTCCACCCCGCCCAAAAAGCCGAGGGGCTCGGGTGAGACCAGAGCGATGCCCTCGGCGGTGCCGGCTTTGATGACACGGCCCACCAGGTGTTGACGATTGGATTTTGACTCCCGCTGCCTACCTTCTGTCTCTCGCATCTTGTTGTACTAACTGCCGAATAAAGCATCACGAATAAGCAGGCCAGGCTCCCATGCCCGGCGGCGCGGGAGCCGCCCCAGCTTTTTGAAAAGATGTAACCCAAGGGCACAAAACGTGCAGGAACGCTTGGCTTCGATACGCTGCTCGCTATGCGCTCGCAGCTACTCAACCGGCGCCCGATTTCTGACTCCCGGTGTTTGAAAGGGCCACGGGTGTTGCCTGGTTGTTTGCTCCTGGCCATCTACCGCTGATCGCCGCATCCAAACACTGCTCCAACGGCCCAAAGCGCACCGAGAGTCCGCTATGCGACGGCGTGTAGAAGGCCATCTTGGCCGAGTTGGTCGCCAACGAGCGAAAGCCCAAATCCGCCATCGGGGCGACGACCAGGCACGTATCAGCTACCACCCGCCCCCCGGCCGCCTCGATGCGTTCCACCAGCCCTGTCTCCTCGGCCGCTTCGCGCGTGGCCCGCGCCGTCGTGATCCACAGCGCCGCCGCGAGCCGCCGCCCGGCCATGCCGTCCAGGCAATCGGCCACCGCCTCCATCTCGGCCAGCGAAGCGTGCGGGCAGCCGATGCTCACCAGGTCGATTTTCTCCGCCGGGCCGTTGAGGGCCGCGTAGCCGGGCGAGAGGTCGTCAATCACCAGTAGCGCAGCGTCGGGCCGAACCAAATCCACGGTCGCCGCCTCTGGCGTCACCCCTTCCACGTGGTAGAGCGCCACCGCCCCGCTGGCCGCCATGGCCGCGCCGAGCGCCTTTGCCCCCCCAATCTCCCAATCTCGCCGTCCCGGCATCCCGGGGACCCATCTACCAAATCGAAAGCAGGGCACGCCGTTTTTCACCCGCCGGCCCACCAGGTAGCCCAACGCCCCCAGGTCGGCTTCGGACGCGACCGGGCAGCGCACATCCACCACGGCCGTCGCCCGCCGATTTTCGTCCAAGTGCAGGCCATAGCGTGCCGTCCGCCCGGTGATGGCCGCCGCCAGGGCGCTGGGGCCGCCCTCGCGGTTGGTCCGCGCGCCCAGCACCGAGTTCGCATAGCTCACCGCCGACGACTCGGCCCAGGCCACGTGCTGACCTAACACCGGGGCGTGGCCCACCAGGTATGGCGTGCAGGTGCAGGTCGGCCTGACTCCCAGCGCCGTGTAGGCATCCATGACCGCCTGCTGTCGCCGGGCAAACTCCTCGGAAAAGCCCAACTCCCGCCAAGCACGTAGGTCCATGCCTGCCGGATTGAGTGTGGCCGGCACCCGCGCCCGGGCGCCCTGCCGGGCCCACTCCCCCAGGAATTCGAGGCCAGCATCGCCCAGGTTCTTGTAGCTTACGCCCGAGACCTGGACGCTGTCCACCGGCACCAGATCGGCGGCGCCAAAGATCCGCCCCAAGGCGACGACGATCTCTATCGCCTTTTGCAGGCCCGGCCCGGCCTCGCCGGCAAGCATGGCCTGCTCTTCGGGAGTAAGCCTCACGAAACGCGCTCCAAATAGTCGGCCAAGTCGACGTCCTCGTAACAAACCTTGCCAAAGCCGGTGCGCTCGGCCGCGCTCAGCGGGCGGCCGGTGGGATCGGTCCAGGGCACGGTGGCGTCGAGTCCCATCTTGGCCGAACGGGCTTTCTGGCCGGGCACGAGCTTGGCGGACGGATCGAGGCTGCTGCTGGGCTGGTCCTCAAAAATCATCAGATCCCGGTCGGCCTGGAAGCGGGTGGCGATGGCCCACTCGACGGACGTCGGGTCAAAGGGGTCCACGTCCTCGTCCACGACGACCACGTGCTTGAGCGATCCGTGTCCGCGAAAGGCTGCTTCAATGGCCTGTCGCCCGTCGTCGGGGTCGCGTTTCGCGATCTGCACCACGGCGTGCAGCCAACTCATCCCACCGGGCGTGATGCTCACCGCTCGGCAGTCGGCCACCTCGGCCACGGCCTGAAAGATGGTCGGCTCGCGGGGCAGGCCCATCAGCAACTTGTGCTCCAGGCCACCGGGCAGCAGAGCGTGGTAGATTGGTTCGCGGCGGTGGGTGAGGCAGTCGATCTCGATGACAGGCTGCCGCCGAACCACGTCCCAGGTCTCGGTCAGGTCGATAAACGGACCTTCGTCAGCCAGCCGGCCGGTGATGCGCCCCTCCAATACCGCCTCGCATTCAGCCGGGATCTCTAGGTCCACGGTCAGGCAGCGGGCCAGCGGCGTCGGCGCCAAGGCGTGAGCGACGGACAACTCGTCGACGCCCTTGGCCGGGCTCATGGCCGCAGCCAGCAGCACGTGGATCGGCGCGCCCAGACAGATGGCGACTTGGAGATCTCGACCCTGGGCCAGCGCTTTGCGCAGCGCGGTGTCGGTGCCCCGGCCCTCGACAATGCGGGCTGTGAACGTTTGGGGGCCAATCTGCATCAGCCGGTGGAAGCTGGCGTTGCGCCCATAGTCGGGATCGCGGATCACAGCCACTGCCGCCGTGACATACGGCCCGCCATCGCCGGGCAGATGCTTGAGGATGGGCAGCGCGTTTAGGTCCGGCGCGCGCTCCACAGTTTCCTGGCAGGGCGCATTGGCCACCAGCGGCGGCGCGACCGGGTTGTTCAGCGCCTCAGCCAGGCGCGGGACGATGCCGGTGAGGTCTGCATTTAGCGTCCAGGCGAAATGCTCCCGCCGGGTGCAGACGCCAGTCGCCACCCGCCAGCCCGATCGCCTTGGATCGGTAAAGACCAGGGGGCGGCCCTCCAGGGCGCGGATGACGCGGGCCATTTCCAAGTGCGGGTCCACAGGCCGTGTGATGGTCGTGAACTGACTCTCAGCTCTGGCCCAGTCCAGGAAACTCCTGAGGTTCATGGCTGTTCTCCCCAGCGCCGGTACAAGCCGTGCTCCAAGCCCAGCACGTCGAGCACTTTGCCCACGAAAAAGTCGGTCACCTCGTCGATCGTCTGAGGATGAGGGTAGTAGGCCACCACCGGCGGCAGGATGACCGCTCCGGCCAACCGAGCCAGGCGCATGTTTTCAATGGCCGGCAGGGAGAGAGGCGTCTCGCGGGGCATGAGCACCAAGGGGCGGCCCAGCCGCAGCATGATCCCAGCGACGCGCACGATCAGATCGTCGGCGTAGCCGTGGGCAACAGCCGACAGCGTTTTCATCGAGCAGGGCGCGACGACCATCGCTTCTGGCGCACGGGAGGAGCTGGCGATGGGAGCAGCAAACTCTTCCACTCCCCAGCGATGTGTTGCTGGCAGCTGCACGTCGGAACCCAGTTCGTGGACCATGACCGCTGTTGCCCCGCTAGACACGATCAGATGGACTCGATGGTCCGCTCGCTCAGCGAGCACCTCCAGCAGCCGGACCCCGATGATAACGCCCGACGCTCCAGTGATGCCGACGGCTATGTCCACGCCAGCCTCCCATTAACAAGAAAAAGGACCACGCCAACCGAACCTGGGCGTGATCCTTTTT
The DNA here is from genome assembly GCA_050053615.1 of Anaerolineae bacterium. GTDB lineage: Bacteria > Chloroflexota > Anaerolineae > JAAYZQ01 > JAAYZQ01 > JASFTJ01. The sequence goes on from JASFTJ010000005.1 coordinate 5,161, forward strand.
TGATACACAAGGCCGTGTCAAGCGTATTCCTCGGCCTCGGCTTCCTCCTCGATCTCTTCTTCCTCCACAGCAACACCCTCGACAGGAATCCCCTCTTCGAGCAGGACTTCTTCCTCCTCTTCCTCTTCCTCGATCAGCGCCGCTCGCGGAGGCACCACACTGGCCACAACATCGTCCGGAGCGGCGAGGATGGTGACACGCGGTGGAACAGGCAAATCACCGATGGTGACAGTGTCCTCCAGATTCTCCAACACCGAAACGTCCACTGGAATCGAGTTGATCAGGTCGGTCGGCAGACACTCGACCTCGACCTGGTTCAAGATCTGGACCAACACTGCATTGCCGGATTTGACCAATGGAGATTGGCCCACGATCTCTAGCTGCGGAGTCGTCGTGATCTTTTGGTCCAGCCGCACCTGATAGAAATCCACGTGCTGCAAACGGTCCGTGAGCACGTCCCGCTGGATCTCACGGGCAAGGACCACGTGCGATTCAGACCCGTCACCCACGAAAAGGTCAATCAAGCTCGTCGAACCCGCTCGCTGCAACGCCCGCACCAACAAATGCTCTTCGATCCTGATGGCTTTGGATGGCAGGTCGGCGCCGTACAAGACCGCCGGAATCCATCCATCGGCCCGCAGTCGCTTCACTTTCTTTCCGCGAGTTTCCCTAATCTTTGCCTGCAATTCAGTTCTTGCCATTTCACGTCTCCTACCGCTCTCCGCTGGACTCAAAGTGCTTCGCACAGCAGACATCGAGTCCACCAAAATAGTCAGTTTGATGAATCTTGTCTAACCAACAAGTCACTTTATTCTAATGCAGAACCCGGCTTTCGTCAAAAACGAAAACCCCGCTGACCATGATGCTCGTCGCAGTATTTGCCAAGGAATTCCCTTTGTGCTAGAATGAGCGTTCGCGAGGGGGCTTGGCCCCCAATGTTTTTGTCGGAAATGTGAGTGGTCAAATGCTCTCAAAGCGCACTACCCGAATCTTTCTTACTGCCTTGCTGATCACCGGCATGGTGATCGGCGCGTACGGCGCGGGCATCGGCACAGCGTGGCTGCTGACGAACGACTCCGTAGGAATGGGGTTCCACCGGGCCACCAACGCAGAGGACGTCGCTGAATTCAGCGTCTTTTGGGAAGCATGGCAACTGGTCGAGGATCATTTCTATGGAGATCTGCCCAACACGCAGCGCCTGGCCTGGGGCGCCATCCGCGGGGCGCTGGACACCCTGGATGATCCCTACACCTCATTCCTAGAACCCCAGCCCCGCCAGCGGGAGAAGGAAGACTTGAGTGGTCGCTTCGGGGGTATCGGCACCTTTCTCTCCCAAGCCGAGGATGGAAGCATCACCCTGGATCCCATGGAGGGCTTGCCCGCCGAACAGGCCGGCGTACAAGAAGGCGACATCGTGATCAAGGTAGACGACACCGAGGTCACGCCCGAAACGACCGTCAACGATGTGGTGACGCTCATCCGAGGTGAAATTGGGACCATCGTGCGGTTGACCCTCCGACGCGAAGGCCTGGATGAACCGGTCGTCGTCGAGATCGAGCGCCAAGAGATCCCAAGCCCCTCTGTCGAATGGCGCATGCTGGAAGAAGCAGATGGCGGGGGCTACATCCGCATCATGCTCTTCAGCGACCGCACACCCCGTGAGTTGCAAGATGCCTTTGACGAACTGCAAGATCAGGGCATGACCAAGCTTATACTCGACCTGAGGGGCAACGGTGGCGGGATGCTCAACTCGGCGATAGATGTGGTCAGCGAGTTCCTGCCTGGCGGCGTGGCGCTGTACCAAGTGTCCCGAGGAGAGCAGGAGACAAGCGAAAAAGTCAAGAGAGGCGGCGAGTTCATCGAGGGCTTGCTAGTCGTGCTGGTGGACGGCGGTACGGCCAGCGCCTCAGAGATCGTGGCCGGCGCCCTCCAGGACCGGGGACGAGCCGTCCTCATCGGCGAAAAGACGTTTGGCAAGGGCTCGGTCCAGTCTATATTCGACTTGAGCGATGGGTCGTCGGTCCACATCACATCCGCTCAATGGCTCACCCCTAACCGGAACCTGATCAGCGGTCAGGGGCTGACACCCGACATCGAGGTACCCACTACCGATGAGGATCGCAGTCAGGGTCGCGATCCCCAGCTTGAGCGAGCCATTGAGCACCTGATCACCGAGCAATAGCTTCGATACGCCGCTTCTGACGGCGTATCGGCGAAATGCTTGTTCGGAACGTGATAGATGAGTCTCCTGAAAAAACCTTGGGTTCACCGCAGAGACGCCGAGAGCACAGAGAGAAAGCCATTGAATCTTGACGTTTCTCAGCGAAATCTGCGCCCCTGCGGTGCAAACCTTCTGTGTCAAGACCTTTTTTACATTGAAGTCGATAGATAACTACCAGAAAAGAGGGCAGTCGAGAGAAAACGGGTACCGCACCCTCTTTCTCCCACTGAAAAGACCTTTTTTGAGCGAGGCCGATAGATAGCTAGATGGAAGCACCCCAGAGGAGTAAACATGTCTGATTCAACTGGTTGCAAGCTTTTTCTCACAGCATTGATCGTAGCTGTTGTAATGGGCAGTCTGGGCTTTGCTACGGGATTCCTGACCCACACCGTGCTGGTTGCCGCCAAGCCGACTACACCACAAACGACCGTGATCCAGGTCACAGCGACGCCGCAGCCTCCGACAGAGCCTTCCTCAGCACCCACCGTGGAATCGACAGTGGAGCCCCCCCCTACCCCTGTCCCAGAGATCGACATCCCGCCTGAACGAGGGACAACTTTCGACCTGTTCTGGGAGGCTTGGGAACTCATCGAGCGCGATTTTTTCGGGGATCTGCCGACTGAGGAAGAACTGACCTACGGTGCCATCCGGGGCATGATTGACACATTGGACGATCCTTTCACCGGCTTTATCGACCCCGACGTAGCAGCCATCAACCGGGAGGACGACAGCGGCACCTTTGAGGGCATCGGCGCCTACGTGACGATGGAAGAGGGTCGGCTGAAAATTGTGAGCACTTTCAAAGACCAGCCCGCCGACGAGGCCGGCCTGCGCGCGGGAGACATCGTACTCCAAGCCGACGACACTCAGATCGAAGACATGAGCATTTACGAGGCGATCACCCTGATCCGCGGCCCTGCTGGCACAATGGTCCGCCTCACCATCTTGCGCGAGGGGCAGGAGCCCTTTGAAGTCGAGATCACCCGCGCTCGCATCGAGATCCCTGTGGTCGAGTCGGAAATGCGAGAGGATGGCATCGCCTATGTGAGCCTGTTCGACTTTAGCTCCGACGCCAGTGCGAAATTGGAGGACGCCGTCGAGGAACTGCTGGCGCAAGACCCCCAAGGCCTCATCCTTGACCTGCGGGGCAATCCCGGTGGCTGGCTGAACGAGGCTATCCTGGTATCCGGACTCTTTCTCCCTGAGGGCGAACTGGTGTTGACCGAACGCTACAAGGACGCCGACCCTCGCACGCACCGCACACCAAACGAGCCCATCGCACTGGACATTCCCATGGTCCTGTTGGTTAACGGCGGATCGGCCAGCGCATCCGAGATCGTCGCCGGCGCCCTGCAAGATCACGGGCGGGCGATCCTCATCGGCGAACAGACCTTTGGCAAAGGATCGGTGCAATGGCCGCACGAGCTGAGCAACGGGGCTGAGTTGCGCGTCACGGTGGCCCGCTGGTTCACGCCCAACGACCGCGCCATCCACGGTGAGGGCCTAGAACCGGACATCATTGTAGAACTAACTCCGGAGGATGTAGAAGCTGACCTGGATCCGCAGCTGGAGCGGGCAGTGGAGTATCTGCTGACCGGGGAATAGCCGATCATGAGCATCAAGGTGATTGCCACCAACCGCAAAGCGCGCCACCACTACCACTTGCATGGCACGTACGAAGCCGGGCTGGTCTTGAAGGGCAGTGAGATCAAGTCGATCCGCGCCGGGCGGGTGAGTTTGCAGGAAGGATTTGTCATCTTTGAAGGAGGGGAGGCCTGGTTGGTCGACGTCCATATCGCTCCATACGACCCAGCCAGCCGGGAGGGCCACGAACCCAAGCGAAAACGCAAGCTCCTACTCCACCGGCGCGAGATCGACCGTCTGCGGAGCCGAGTCCAGGAGCGGGGCTATACCGTGATCCCCCTCCGACTCTACCTGAGGGACAGTTGGGCCAAAGTAGAGATCGCCCTGGCCAAGGGCAAAAAGCTCTACGACAAACGTCGGGCCATCGCCGAACGCGATTCCAAGCGTCGGGTAGAGCGTGCCCTCAAGGAACGCTACCAATGAATACTAACCAGGGCTTGCTTGCAGCAGATCGGTTCAGCGTGAATGGGGTACAGCTTTATTCGTTACACCAGATCAACGAGCTGCCTGCGGCGATCAAGCAGCAGATCTATTGCCATCTGGTACCCGACGATCTCCTTGAACAGTTTGACATCAATGCCGACACACTGTGCGATCCGCAAGGCAACCGCCTGGTTACCTTTACCTATGCAGCGGGCAGCCGCATCGTAGAGATCGACGTCCGACCCAAGCCCGGCTTCCCCGACCCACTGCTCTATCTGGAGCTGACTGACACACGCCTGAACCAGATCGAGATCCTGCTCTTTGTCGTGAATGACCCCAGCTCCGAGCGGTTTGAGACCGACCGTGATTGGCAGGGAGCACGCACCAAGTTCGGCACGTACAAGCGCAACATTCCCGAAGAGATCCGGGCCATGAAAGCCGGATTGGCGCCGGGGCAGGTACGCCGTGGGCTGCGCCTGAGCCGCACCCTGATCCCGCTCTTTGAAGACTTTGTCAGGTATCTGAGCCACGACTATTACTTGATGGAGCCGCTGGCCTATCACAACGCCATCCTCTTTGAACGACTGGGGTGCAACTATGTACAGGGTCTGCGCAAGATGAAGTGGATCCACGAGCACTTCCAACCGGGCGGTCTTGTTCACAAGCAGTTGGATGGCTCCACGCCATTCCGACAGCCCGATGCCTGGCGAACAGTCCGCGGACGGAGTTGGGCCATCCACGATGGCATTCTAGGCGAACCGTGGCATGGCGTACGCATGTACAAGCGGGTCCATCACCATGCCGGCGTGGACACATTTCCCGATGGCCCGTATTGATATTGCTCCGAATTCCCGGCCCCTGTTCCCTTCTTCAGTCGTTCGGGATGACGCTCCCCTGCAAAACCTAGCCATAGTACTCGTCGTGTTGCCTTTCCTGCTTGTCAGCTGCGGCGCCACTCCGACGCCAGTGGCCCAGACGACCGGACCGATGCCCACAGCGACCGACTCACCAGTCCCGATCCTCACTCCGACGCGCAGGCCCACAGCGACCGGTACACCCACACCTACCATCACGCCGACGTCGACCGCCACTTCTACACCTCTTCCCGTGGGAAGACTAGTCGCCTTTGAGACCTACCGCGATGGCAACGGCGAGATCTATGTACTCGACACCCGAACCGGCAAGCTAGCCAACCTCACCCGGCACCCCGCCGACGACCGCGCCCCGGCCTGGCGACCCCCGCCGTCCGGGAGCGGCACAAGCAGCGGGGTCCTGGCTTTCGAGTCGCACCGCGATGGTAACTGGGAAATCTATGTCCTGGACCTGGCCGATGGCTCGCTGACCCGCCTGACGAACAACCTGGCCTACGACGGCGCCCCGGCCTGGAGACCCACGACGCCAGGGAGCGGCAGAGATGACCCCCAGATCGCCTTTGAAAGCTACCGCGATGGCAATCTGGACATCTATGTCATGTCGGTGAACAGTGGCGAAATCCGCCGCCTGACCGACAACCCGGCTGGCGACTATGGCCCTGCCTGGAGCCCCGACGGAGCTACCATTGCCTTCACCTCCTGGCGCGACGGGAACAAAGAGATCTTTATTGTCCCCGCAGAGGGCGGTGAGGCGCGCAATCTGACGCAGCATCCGGCTGATGACGAGGACCCGGCCTGGAGGCCCGCACTGTCAGAGGGCAGCGCCAACGGCTCCACACTGGCCTTTGTCTCCTGGCGTAAAGTGGACGCACAGACCGGAAACCGCAATGCCGAGATTTACGGCATCTCCTTCGCCGACGGCTCGACGGAGCGTCTGGGAGCAAGCGAAGCCGAACCACTGACTGACAACCCTTGGCCCGACCTCGACCCCGCCTGGGACGCCGAGGGCCGGCTGGTGTGGGCCGCCTACGACGCCGGAGAGCCTTTCGAGACCTACGATCCCCGCCGTCCGGGCGATTACCACATCTATCGCGCGGGCCGTGCAGGAACACCCAGCCTACACAACCCGGAGCGGCTGACCAAGGCGAACTGGGACAATCGCCGCCCGGCCCCGGCGCCCGTGCAGGTCGTCTCCTTGGAGGGATTGGCCGAGCGCCCGCCCCCCGTCCCGCCCAAACCGACGCCCGCTGTCGCCTCTAGCGAACTGGCCAACATCATCGAGATCCCCAGCATCCTGGCCAGCTATTCGCAGCAGCCAATCCGTGTCAACGAGCAGGTTGCGCCCTCCCTTGTGGCCTGGCAGCAGGACGTGCTCCAAGCCAGCGGCTGGGATTTTTTGCACACAACCCTCGGCTCCTGGCGCAACATCGACCGGGTGCGCAAGAAAGAGATGTATGTTTACGACTATGGCTACCTAAGTTGGCACAAGGCTGGCCGCGCCCTCGACCTAGCCCTAGAATACAAGGTAAACGGCACGGATCAGATGGCGCTCATTCGCGAGGACCTGGGCCAGCAGACCTACTGGCGCATGTACCTGCGCACAGCGAAGCAGGATGGTACCCAGGGCGAACCGCTGAAAGACAATCCCTGGCGCTTCTGGTGGCACGTGGTCCCAGAGGAAGAGCCGGAGGCTTACGCCGCCGGCGGCAAGCGGCTGCCCATCCCCGCCGGCTACTACGCTGACGTCACTGCTCTGGCCAAGCGTCACGGCTGGGAGCACATTGCCGCCTATACCATCGAAGGCGACTATCATTGGCATACCGATAGCAACGGCACCGAATACTGGCATTACGAGCGGACCGATGGCTTGATCTGGTGGGAAGCCATGCTAGAGATCTATCCACCCGAGACCCTCGAGGAATACGTCGGATGGGAGGCCAGCCTAGACAAGGCCCAGAGCGAGGCCATGATGCGCAGCAAAGGCGTGCCCACCCCCGAACCATAGCCGCCCTTGCTCAAGAATCATTCAAGACTGCCCTGAAAAAAGGGAACAGCCGAGTCATTCAACAATACATAATGACAACAGACCGCCAGGTATTGCACAAGCGCCACCGACGTGATCGAGGCCGAAAGGCCCCCACGCTGCAGCATCGAGCTGGAAGAGCAAAATGAATCAAAGCCCCGAACCGCTCTGGTTCGGGGCTTTTCAACATTCTCAATCTGACGCTCGACGGAGAGGTCGCCTTAACCCACCTCCAAAAGTCCGCGCGCCTTTGCACGCTGGGTCATCCAATCTCTAAGGTTGGCTGGCGGTGCGTGGATTTCTCCAGGGGGGCGACGAACCAAGGACAGGGCCTCCGTGGGGCAGACCGCCACACACAGCCCGCAGCCTACACAGCACCCGACGTCAACCAGGCACACGTCCTCGGGTACAGCCAGCGCCTCGAACTGACACCGTTCCAGGCAATCGCCACAGCCGGCGCAGAGATCGGCATCCACGGCGGCGAAAAAATCGGAACTGGCGACGGCGGTGGGGATGCTGAACTCAGCGACGCTGCGGAGCACGCCGCAGCAGCAAGTACAGCAGTTTCATATGTAGTAATTCCCATCCTGATAGTTCCCCGGCGAGTGCACCAGCCCAGCGTCTTCTGCTTCGCGCAGGACGCGCAGCGCCTCATCTTTGGTGATGGGCCGGTCTACCTGGCTGTGATCAAAGGCCCCCTCCACCGGCGCAAAGACGAGGCAGGCCTCCACCGGGCGGTCACAACCCTTGCCGACCAACTTTTGCTGAACACGGCAAATGCAATCGCGCACCCCCCACGCCTTGGCGTTCTCCAACAGCTCGCTAGCCCGCTCGTAGGGGTGGATTTCGATGTTGACCGGGACTGCCTCCTCGACGGGGATGACGCGGTGGATAGGCGGCGCGTACTGGGAGACCACCCCCTGCACTTCCTGAAAGTACTGCTCAAAAAGCTTGGCCAGGTCCTTGTCTATCCGCGGCAACTGCTCCTCATAGATGCCGACCACGAAGGGCATCAAGCCAAAGACAAGCTGTCCTTCTTTCCGCCCGACGCGGATCTGCCCTTTGCGAGCCATCGTTTTGAGCCTGCGATAGGCAACCTGCGGATCCACGCCCGCGCGAGCCGCGATCGTTTCCGCCGGTTCCCGGCTCAGGCGCATCTTGGCAGCCAGCGCCGCCTCCTCCTCGGTAAAGATCTTGGCCAGGAGCCTCAACTCCACACCGCTCTCGGTGCTCGGAAAGCCGTTGGGAATGGTGTCCAGTCGCTCGGCAAGCCTGCGATACACGTTATCAGACATCTCTCATCCTCCAAAGAACCAAGACTCAGGCAGGAGGCCGCAGCCGGTAGCCAACGCCCCGCTCGGTTACGATCAACGTTGGGCTTCGGGGATCGCGTTCGATCTCGTGGCGGAGATAGGAAATGTGCACATCGAGAGCGCGCGTGCCATCCCCATCCTCGGTCTCCCAAACGCGGCGAAATAGCTCTTCGCGCGGAACGACCTCACCGGCCCGGGCCATCAACAAAGCCAGAATCTTGCAGGCGATAGGGCGCAACGAATAGAGCTTGCCGTTCATCTGCAACCGTCGCGCCTCCGTGTCCAGCCACATCCCCTCAGTGTGAACAATGTGAGGAGCATGACTCATCAGGGTGGTCTGGACCAACTCCACTAGTTCTTCCACGGGGTGTTCACGGGGCAGAGATGCATCAACCTGTTTCGGGACGGGGAGGCCAGGTCGAGACAAAGCCAACAGCGGAGCCCCAAACCGCCGTTTGAGCCGGGCCACACAGCGTACGCCCCCCGAGGGCGGCAAGTCCAGCAGCATCAGGGAAGGACACAGATCGAGTTCCAACGCCTGAGTTGTGCTCGGCACCCAGCGGATCAGATGCTGATCAGGATCGAGGGCGCCCTGCAGGCACTTTGTCAATGATTGGGAGCGGGCAATGATCAAAAGTGTGTACGGATCCATTGTCTCGCAAACCAGTCGAGTGGAAAAAGAATGGCAATAGGGAACCCTGCAGCAACCTGTAGGGTATCCTGGCGTTTTCCCATGAGCGGAACATATTATACCGCCGAATCGGAGGGCTGTCAATGTACCGGGAGCGTGAACAGGCAAAGACACTGCCCCCCCAGTCCTCGTGCTCAAAGCCGATCTGCCCCCAAGACCTAGTGGGTATTTGCCGAGACTCAGAGTTCCCCGTCGCGACCTTGGCCGCTAACGATCCCCACCCAAGCGCCGACAAGACCTCTCACACCAGCGGGACCGTCAGACTCATCCAGCATTGGTGGTCAGCGCTTCCCTACCCGGAAGCGAGCGCTCTCAGAGCGGCTCCATACCTCCGGTTCGTACATAGGATAGACCTGTGTCGGCAGCGCGGTGAATGATCCCACAGTAGTCGCTCGCATCAAGTAGGTGAACGTGCGCCGACCCGGCTCCAGGCGAGTGACAAAGAAGGTAACCCGATCGTCGCGGACGTCCTTGCGGTTATAGCCAT
>JASFTJ010000006.1:0-14732 GCA_050053615.1 Anaerolineae bacterium
GATATGAGGCAAGAGGTTTCCCAGTTCTTCGGGGAAATGTACAGCCTGGACGAGGCGACGATACGAGAACACATTCTGCCCAGCCTCAAGGGAGATGTGGAATGACCACAGCGGGGAAGCGTCGGCCGTCGAGAGCCTCCCTGATCTCTCGCTTGCGACAGCATCGTTTGGTCACAAGAGCCATACCCGCAGCCTTCCAGAAGCAGCCCATACTTTTCCTCGGCCTGGTGCTCCTGGTCGCGCTGGGCGCGTCTCTGTGTGTGGGGCGCTATCCCAAACCGATCTGGACTCTGCCCACGGATCTATGGCACGATCAGATGGCCCGCCGACTGCTTCTGAACTTGCGCCTGCCCCGGGCCCTGAGCGCTTGTCTGCTGGGCATGACCCTTGCGGCCTGCGGCACCGTTCTACAGATGATCTTTCGCAACCCGCTGGTCGAGCCCGGCTTCCTGGGTGTATCGCAAGGGGCCGCCTTCGGAGCTGCTTTCAGCATCATCTACCTGGGAACATCGCCCATACTCATCGAGGGGTCTGCCACCTTCTTTGCCTGTCTGGGATTGGCCCTGTCCTACTTTCTGGCCCGCCGCCTCCGGTATGGCGGCTGGATCCTGCGCCTGGTTCTGTCTGGCATGGCAGTATCAGCTTTATTCGCCTCTGGCCTGGGGGTGTTAAAGTACATGGCCGACCCGCTCACGGAATTGCCCGACATCGTCTTTTGGATGCTGGGAGGGCTATGGGGTGTGACCTGGAACGACCTACTTTACCTGCTTCCGGCCGTCACCGTGGGCCTGACCGTCGTCTATCTGATGCGCTGGCGCCTCAACCTGCTCTCTCTGGATGATGACACCAGCTTTTCCCTGGGGGTTTCTCCGGGCCGGGAGCGCACCCTGGTGCTGGTCGCCGCCGTAACAGCCACGGCCACGGTGGTGTCCGTCGCGGGTGTGGTGGGCTGGATCGGATTGCTCATCCCGCACGTCGCCCGCCGCATCCTGGGAGCCGACGCCCAGAGAGCTCTGCCTGCCTCTCTACTTCTCGGCGGAACGTTTGCCCTGATCTGCGATGACCTGGCTCGCACTTTGCTGGCTGGCGAGATCCCGCTGGGCATTCTCGCTTCCCTCTTTGGGGCCATCCTGTTCATCGCCATGATGCTCAGCAGCAATGTCCGAGTGCGACGATGACAGCTCAGGGGATCATCTCTGCCCGCGACCTGTCGTTCCGCTACGATGGCTCGGCGCGACCGGTCCTCCAAAACATCTCCCTGGATGTACCGGCCCACACCATCACCGCCATCTTGGGACCGAATGGCTCGGGCAAGACGACGCTTCTACGCCTGCTCTTGGGCTTCCTTCGCGCCGATAAGGGAACGATCCTGCTCGCAGGAAAGCCTCAGGCGACCTACTCTCGTCAGGAGAGAAGCCAACTGATCGGACTCGTACCTCAGGATGAGCACATCCCTTTTGACTTTTCGGTGCTGGAATACATTCTGCTGGGCCGGGCCCCGTATCTGGCTCCATTGGAGATGCCCAAAGAAGAGGATCGCCAAATCGCTCTAATGGCGCTCCATATGACGGGCTTTGCCCATCTGAAGGATCGTGCCCTGCCCAACTTGAGCGGTGGCGAACGGCAACTCGCACTCATTGCCCGCGCATTGGCGCAGAGACCCAGTATCCTCCTGATGGATGAACCTACCGCCCATCTCGACCTGAGCAACCAGGGACGAATCCTGGCGATCATGCGCCATTTGGTGTCTCAGGGTGTCACGCTGGTTCTGACCACGCACGACCCCAACATTGCCTCGACAGTGGCAAGTTCAGCTATTCTGATGCGTCACGGACAAATCCTCGATGCCGGCCCGACCGAGTCTGTCCTGACCGAGGAAAAGCTGTCTGCCACCTATGACGCGCCGGTACAGGTCATTGACGTTGGCGAAAGACGCATCATCTTACTTCACTGACGACCGAAAGGACTTTCTTTCGAAGGCTCCGCTGAAAAAAAAGGGCTTTTCAGCGGGAGGGAGAGAGGAGTACGGTACCCGTTTTCTCTCGACTGCCCTTTTTTCAGGGCAGTCTTCAAAGAGCAGAGAGGAGAACAACATGCAACTCGAACAGCGGGCCATTGCCGATGCAGTCGACACGATCCTGGTCCACAACGTGGCTGATACAGAAGGGCAGCGGATTCTGAAAAAGGGCACGTTCCTGACAGAAGAGCACATCGCCCAACTGGCTCAGCTGCACCACGAGACGGTAACCGTCGCTGTCTTGCAGACAGACGACATCCACGAGGACAAGGCCGCCGCCACCCTCGCCTCTGCCCTGCAAACCGAACAGCTAGACCGCAGTCGCCCTCTCGGTGGGCGGGTAAACTTGCGCAGCAGGGTGGATGGTCTGCTCGAGGTGAACGCGGATCGCCTGTTTGCGCTCAATCTGCTGCCGGGCATCACGCTGGCGACTCGACCTCAGCATGCGGTTGTGGGTCCCACACAAGATACAGCGAATGTCGGCACGCTCAAGATCATCCCTTATGCGGTGCGCCGCGACCATCTGGAGCGCGCCCTGGCCCTGGCGCGCCCCCGACCGGGCATCGTCAGAGTCCGCCCCCTGCACGAGGGTCGCCGAGCTGCGCTGCTTCTCGTCGGCGCGCCGGCGGTCCAAGACAAGCTCCACGATGCGTTCTTGCCGCCAATCCGCACCCGTCTCGAGCGATTGCGGGCCAGCTTGATCGCCGTCGAAACCGTGCAACAAGAGGAAAGCGTCGTCGCCCAAGCAGCGTCGCGGCTGGCAGAGATGACAGATCTGCTCATCATCGCCGGGCAGACATCCGTCATGGACAAAGACGACCTGATCCTCCGCGCCTTGCGGGAAGCAGGGGCAGAGTCGACTCACTTTGGTGCCCCCGTGGAGCCTGGCAATCTGCTGGCCTTGGCCTACGTTCTCGACACGCCGGTGCTCTGTGCACCCGGTTGCGCTCGGGGCATGAAGCGCAATGCGGTCGATCTGGTCCTGCCTCGATTGCTGCTGGGCGACCAGCTGGACCGTAGCGACATCGCTGCACTGGGGCTCGGCGGCTATTTGGCCTAGACACAAAGGAATGGACGCACAACAAAAGCGTGCGCTGCGACGACTTGACAACCCAGACAAAGTGTAGTAGGCTTGCCACCACGTCAGCCTTTTGCGCATGTCCCAACACAGCCTCGTCAGCCATCTGGAGGGGAGGAAAAGAATGAACGAAACAGCTCGACGCCGAGTTGCCGTTGTCACTGATAGCACCGCAGACCTGCCTCCCGAGCTAGTGGAACAATATGACATTCATGTCGTCCCTCAGATTCTGATCATGGGCGACAGCACCTGGCAAGATGGGGTAGACATCGACTCGGCCACCTTCTACGAACTGTTGCGAACGTCACCTGATTTCCCCTCAACCTCGCAGCCCAGCGTAGCCACCTTCTACAAGCTGTTTGTCCAACTGTCCAAAGACGTGGAAGGAATTGCAGCCGTCTTGGTTTCCGGAAAACTGAGCGGGACGCTCAACTCAGCTCTGACAGCGGCGACGAACCTGCCGGACGTACCCATCGAGATTATTGACACGCGCGCCGCCTCAATGCAGCTAGGATTTGCCGTCTTGGTCGCCGCGCGCGCGGCGGCTGCCAACCAGGATCTAGAGACCGTGGCCGATGCCGCCCGGGCGATGATCGGCGGGACGGGCGTCTATTTTGTCGTGGACACGTTGGAATATCTCCACCGGGGCGGGCGGATCGGCGCCGCGGCCCGCCTGTTCGGCTCCGCGCTGAACCTCAAACCGGTTCTAGAGATCAAGGACGGCCTTGTCCAGCCTCTGGCCACGATCCGCACGCGGCGCAAGGCGCTGGAAAAACTCTACCAGCTGCTGGAAAAGCAGTTGCCCCAAGAGGGGCAGGTGCACATAGCCATCGTCCACGTCGCCGCACCACAGGAAGCCTCACGACTTGCAGAAGAGTTGGAAACGCGCTTTCAGCCCGTCGAGATCATCAGAAGCGAATGCGGTCCCGTTGTTGGCGCACACGTCGGCCCAGGAACAGTGGGAGTCGCTTTCTACGTCGAGTAGACTCAGAACCGAGAGAAGACACCCTCTTGTCGCCCCCAGGTGAGGCAGCCCTGGACCAGCCTGTTTGACAGCAGCGGCAATAGCCCCCAGTGATCGATTCCCCCGCCGGCTGGACACCCTCTGGCTTGCCCCAGGCATTCTTCTGAACGTTTCTCGCATGGCGCGAGTTGTTCTAGTTGGCAAGGGACGTTAGCATGCCACTCCAAGAATTCTGAGCTGTTTCGTGGAAAACGGAAGGTCCCAGTCAGTCTGCCTCCAAAGCTTGACAGATGGATTGCAGACAGGTATTATCAGGGACGCTCTCACACACGACTGCACAAGGGTCAGAACAGTCACAAGGCACCAACCATGAGCAAAACAACCGTCGCGTTCATTCCACTTACTTTATTTTTTCTGGCTGTTTCTGCCTGGATCGTCGCGGTGCCTCCTGCCGCACCGCCAACGCCTCCCCCCATGCCCATACCCACCAAGAAATACCAAACTCCGGGTGACTATCTCGACAGCATTTTGGTCAATGGCATCTCGCGTTCTTTCACCGTCCACATCCCGCCGGACTACCACCCAGGCATCCCCCGGCCACTGGTAATCAACATCCCCGGTCGCACCGCTACCGCCTTTCAGCAGGAGGGAATGACCCAGATGAATGCCAAGGCGGACAAGGAAGGCTTTCTTGCCGTGAATCCTCAGGCGCTGGGCAGACCGCCTACCTGGTGGGGGCCGATTCCCAACGAGATTGGCCAGCCGGACATGGACTTTTTTGAGAAACTGCTTGTGTATCTACAAGAGGAAATCAGCATCGACCCAAGTCGGATCTATGCAACCGGGATGTCCAATGGCGCAACGATGGCCAACCGCCTGGGCTGCGATATGTCGGATCTATTCGCAGCGATCGCCCCGGTATCGGGCGGGCACGTTGCCTTTGATCAGTGCGCCCCTTCCCGACCCGTTCCGGTGCTGGTCTTTCACGGGTTGAAAGATACAATGATTCCCTATCATGGGAACGACAACAATCCGCCCGTTCGCGCCTGGGTCGAAGCCTGGGCAAAACGCAACGGGTGTAACCCAACGCCCACCATCGAACATCCAAAGCCAACAATCAGCAAAGAAACCTGGGCGGATTGCGACGCTGAGGTCAGCGTCATCCTCTACTCGATCGAAGAGGCGGGGCATACCTGGCCCGGCTCACAGTTTGGGGCGCGCTTGGGTGGATTCACCATCGATATCAACGCTACCGACGTCATCTGGGAATTCTTTGCGTCACATCCTCATACGGGAGCAGATCAAGGTGAACCATAACATGAAAGGGCCGTACAGAACTATTGGTTTGCTCTTGATCCTGATCTCCGTCGGCATTGGAGCGGCAGGCTGCGGTGCAGCCGAACCCACAGCTGTCCCAGCAGCGCAGGTCGCCGCTTCGCCTACACCACCGCCCAGTGAGATGATCGCGACCGCCACGTCCGAGCCGTCCACGGCAAGCCCTGAGCATGCGGGCTATGTGCCGGTCTTTGAGGCAGACGGATGCAAGTTTCCCGTTCCCCTGGGGAAGAAAGCAAAGTGTGGGTATCTGACCGTGCCCCAAGATCGCAGCCAGCCAGACGGTCCCCAAGTGCGGCTACACGTCGTGATCTACAAAAGCGAGAATCCGAACCCGGCTCCTGACCCTGTCATCCACCTTGTGGGCGGGCCCGGCGGCAATCTACTGGATTCCAGTGCATTTTACCTCCGGGCCGGCGGCGATCGGATTCTCGAAACCCGCGACTATATTCTGTTCAACCAGCGCGGCACACACTACGCCGAGCCATCGCTCGAATGTCCGGGCAACGTGGCATTCGGCTGGGAACTTGCCGAACAGCACATTGACCAGGAGGAAAGGGATGCTCGGGAAATCGAATTTCTGCTCGACTGTCAGGATAGCCTGCTTGGACAAGGAATCAACCTGGCAGCCTACAACAGTGCGGAAAACGCCAGCGATGTCAATGACCTGCGCATCGCACTCGGTTATGAGCAGGTCAACCTCTATGGCATCTCGTACGGCACGCGGCTGGCCCTGACCGTCATGCGCGACTATCCCGAAGGGATCCGAAGCGTCATCCTCGATTCAGTGCTGCCGCTGCAAGTCGGGCTCTATAGCGAACTGGCCCTCAATGCCAACCGTGCCCTCGTCACGCTCTTTGGGGGCTGCGCTGCCGACGCCGCTTGCCACGCACAGCACGGCAACCTGGAAGAGACCTTCTACCAGGTTGTGGATGAACTCAATGCCCACCCTGTCACTGTCAGGACAGAGAACGGGACTGCCACCGCCTGGGTCGATGGCGACGTCTTTATGGAGATCATCTTTGGCTCCTTGTATCGGGTCGATGCCATTCCCTGGATTCCTGTCATGATCGACCAAGCCAGTCAGGGAGATTTCGGTCCCATCAGGTACCCTCTTGAAGTCATGTTCGATAGGAGCGGTGTCAGTTTCGGCATGTACCACACCATGCAATGTCGAGAAGAAGTAGCTTTTGAATCGTACGAGGATTCGCTGGCCCTTGCCGCCGATCTTTCATCTCAGGTCGCTGAGCGCTTTGCGTCGCGGTTTCCGTTCACCGTGTGTGAGTCGTGGAAGTCCGGACGGGCTGACCCTGTCGAGAACGAACCAGTCGCCAGCGACATCCCGACCCTGGTCTTGTCCGGCCAGTACGACCCTATCACGCCACCCGCCTGGGGTCGACTGGCCGCAGAGACGCTCAGCAAGAGTTTCTTCTACGAGTTCCCCGGCATCGGCCACGGCGTGATGCGCTCCAATCAGTGCGGGCTGGACATCGGCCTACAGTTCCTGGACGATCCAACCACAGAACCGGATACCTCATGCCTCGCCCAGCTCACCGGACCTCGCTTCAGGTGAATGCGACAGTGATTCGGACACTCTGGCCCGAGAGCAGGCAAGTTACTTGCGAACTGGGACAATCTCATTGCGTCATAGAGGGAGATATCACGATTTCTTTCGAACAAACCACAGCCCGATATCCCACGTGTAAGGAGCACAAATCATGACAAGATACCTCATCCGACAGGGCTTACTGAGTCTGGTCAAACTCTTTGTCTTTGTGACAATCATGTTCTTCTTCATCCAAATCATGATGCCGGGCGATTTTGTGGATCAATTCTCAATATCCTGTGACAAAGAGTGCCGGGACGGACTGCGCGCTCAGCTGGGCCTCGATCTGCCGATCGGAAAACGGTACCTGAATTGGCTGCGCCAGGTAGCGACCTGGGACCTAGGCAGGTCTTTTTCCGGGCAGCCCATCATGGACACTTTTAAGGAAGTGGTACCCGCGACGCTATCGGTCTTTGTCACCGGGACAATCCTGGCCTTTGTGATCGGTCTATCCCTTGGCAAATTCACGGCCTGGCGGGGCACTGGGTTTGTCTCCAGGGTAACCACACTGGCGGGCATCACACTTTTCACCTCATTTCCCCCATGGCTGGCCTGGCTCGTCTCCCACTTCTTCACCCAAGGCAGGAGTTTCGCAGTCATGGGCGAAGTCGGAGGGCTCAGACGCGTATCGCTGGAACGAGTGATTTCCCGTGATCTCTGGATCGACGTAGAAATATCGCCGTCTACGATTCTGTTCCGTATGATCTTGACAATGGCGGTATCAGCACTCATCGTCTGGATTATGAGCATTCTCCTGCGACGATTGACCCGCCGTCGAATCCCAGGCATCTTGATCCTGCTCCTGATCGCCGCCAGCACGGTGGGCAGTTGGTACGCCCTACAGATGGAGACCCTGGCCATTGACATCGTGCGAGTATCCTGGATTGCCATCGTCACCTACACGCTCCTCTCCTTTGGCGAGACGATGATTATCATGCAATCCAGCATGACCGAAGTCCTAAAGGAAGAGTACATCAACACCGCCCACGCCAAAGGGGTGCCTGCGTCCGTCGTCCGCGAGAAGCATGCTGCCCGCAACGCACTGCTACCCGTACTGAGCCGGCTGGTGATCTCGTTGCCCTACCTAATCACCGGAGTCGTCATCGTCGAAAGCTCAGTGGGCTGGCCAGGGATGGGCAGCAGCATGTGGAATGCTTTGTACTGGCAAAACATGCCTCTGGTGATGAATACGCTTCTGATCGTCGGCATCCTTTCCCTGGCAGCGCGTCTGTTCCTGGATGTCCTGATCGCCTACCTGGATCCCCGCATCCGTTACGACAAACAACGACCTACAGTTGCTTGATGCGAAAGGGTATGAACATGGAACACTCAGCGAGCACTGCCCTGGAAGAGGCTCTGGAACTCCTCAACGCAGACAAAGGACCAAAGGCCAGCGCCATCCTGGCCCAGCTCCTCAACCGCGACCCCAACAACGAGCGAGCCTGGCACATGCTCAGCTTTGCCCTCGTAGATCCGGAGAAGCGAGCGTACGCCCTGCGGCGAGTGCTACAGATCAACCCCGACAACCGAGCAGCCAGAGCGCAGCTGAAAAGGATCTCGGAGGAGATCGCTGCGCCCAAGCGACAACCGCCTACCGCCGCGCCGCGTGCAAAGACGCAAAGTCCTGTGGAGGAGCGAAAGCCACCGGTCATAGCCAGACCAGTGAGACCTCAACCGCAACCGGCACAAGCCGTCCTGGCTCCCAGACCAGCCCGCCAGCGCGAGGTGTGGAAATCATCCAGCGCACAGGCGACCTCCCCGGACGCCAAGATCCTGCCGTTTCCGGGAACACGACCTATCCCCAGAATCAGCCGCACACGCTGGCAGCGGCTGAAAATCCGAATAGGACTGGCCCGGCGGAGGTTCAAGGATAATTGGGCTGTTTTTGCCCAGAGCCGACTCGCCGTTCTCGGGCTCGTCTTGATCGCGCTGTTTGGACTCATGGCCATCGCCCACCCCATCCTGCTAAAGACCATCTGGCCCAGAAGCGTCTATGACCCGGTCACAGGCTTTGATATGAAAGTATTTCCACACCCGTCTCCACCAGGGCCGGGACACATTCTGGGAACCGACACCCTGGGCCGCGACGTGTTGAGCATGTTGCTGGCTGCCACCACCCCGACCTTTGTCATTGGCCTCACCGCCGCTTTGACGACAGCAATCATTGGCACTATTCTGAGTACGACAGCAGCCTACTTCCGTGGTCCATTGGATGCGCTTATTACCAACCTGGCGGATGTGTTTCTCTTGTTTCCTGCTCCAGTCATCATGGTCATCATCGGAGCGCGTTTCCGTGACCTTGGACCGGTTCCGCTGGGGCTGATCTACGGGCTGGTCACCGGCGCAGGGGGCACCGTGCTCGTCCTGCGTGCCCACGCCTTGCAGGTCGTCTCCAAGCCCTACATGGAGGCGGCTCATATCGCAGGGGGCGGAGCTGTACACATGATCATCAAGCATCTCCTGCCGGCTATGCTCCCCCTGGCCGCACTGCAAATGATGATCGCGGTCACCGGCGCGGTGGTCGCTGATGGCTTTATCTCCTTCTTTGGCCTGACAAGATCAGTTAGCAACTGGGGCACAATCATCTATGACGCTTTTATCTATGGCAATCTTGGCACAACAGAGATCGGCATATGGCACATGCTGCTACCCGCTGCTATCTGTTTCTCATTATTCGCCCTGGGCTTTTACCTGGTATCCAGGGGCCTGCACAGGGTAGCCGCTCCCACCATCAGAGAAGAACGGCCCGGAAGATAGCGAGGCGGGGACCTGTTTGCCTATCAGGACTTGATTGCCAAGGTCGGCTTTAGCCGCAGCTCTCCCAACAAAGACTGAGGACGTCCAGCCAGAACAATCAACAGCCCCACTGGGCATCTGTACCGCACCTTCTTGCACAAATCGCTGGATCGAGTACAAATCCCGCAGCAACAGACTGCGGGGTTCTATCGTTTTGTCGTCATTGCACCGTCATCATGGCAGGAATAACTAGCGCAACGCTTGACAAAGGGACCGACATATGATATCATTTCGTTTGGTGAAATACGTTTCTCCACACGAAACAAAAACTAGGATCTCCGAAGACCGACAAGAGCACCGTGGGGCACGATTCATGTCAGAACAGAAAGGACGAGGTTCGGTTACCCGCTCCGTCGCCAGAGCCCTGGCAATTCTGCAGGCATACGATGAGACGAAGACTGAACTGGGAGTGACAACGCTCAGCGAATTGACGGGCATTGACAAAAGCACGGTGTACCGGCTCCTGAATGACCTGCAGCAGGGTGGGCTCATCGAGCAGAATCCAGAGACTTCTAAATACTACTTGGGATTTGGCCTGATTCGGTTGGCGGGCCTTGCCCTACAGAACCTGGACCTACCTAGCGTCGCGCGACCTCATCTAGAAAGATTGGCGCAATTTACCCAAGAGACGGTGAACCTGTCCGTCTTGACCGATGACGACAAGATCATAAACATTGACGGGATCACAAGCCCCCGGATGGTGCGCAACGTGGGCTGGATCGGTCGGGAGATGCCGATCCACGCCATTTCTGGCGGCAAGCTCATGATGGCCTACATGCCCGATGAGCGCGTTGACGGCATTCTGGCCCGGGGGTTAGAACGTTTCACCGAGCGGACCATCACCGACCCCTCACGATTGCGAGAGGAGCTGGAGCAAATTCGACAGACCGGATACGCAATCGCCAAAGAGGAACTAGAGACCGGCCTCAGCGCGGTGGCTGCCCCCATTCGGAGCCACGAGGATCGGGTGGTGGCCATCATCAGCGTCTCGGGACCATCCTTTCGCCTACCAAGAGAGCAACTCATCGAGCTGGGAATCGCAACGAGGCAAACAGCAGACACCATCTCCAAGCAACTGGGCTACGTGAAAAAGAGTCAGGCGTGAGGTTCCACCACTCACGTTAGAAAGAAGAACACCATGGCAACAACTGTGATTTCTAAGGAACACCAAGACAAGACATTGGCTCCCACGCCACCGAACCAGACCCTCTCCTCGGAGAACGGAGCCAGTGTTGGCCTTCGACAGGAACTGCAGCAAGCTGCCCCCCGGATCCACGATCTACTGAAGGATAGCGCTACGCTGGAAGCCGCGCGCGAGGCTCTCTATACCTACCTCAATAATCGGGAACAAGGGCTGTACAGTCTAAACGGCCACCTGCATCCGCTGGATCACGCCATCGCCCGCGAAGGCATCCGCGTGCTCAAGAGCATTCTCGCACCCAGAAACGAAGCACAGGCTGGCTTCAGCACATTGGAACATCTATGGCGGTTCATCCGCAATGACGCCTCAATCAGCCAGGGGGTGAGCGAAAGCTTTGTCCTGGAATTCGTGCACTTGTTCAGGGGCCTCCGCGGCCAGTCGGCGATCGCCCAGGGTTGGCTTGGGCCGATCCTGGCCGAGGAAGGCGTCCAGGCAGTTGACTTTCGCGAGATCGAAGGCCGAGCAGCCGGTGTCGCGCGTTCCGACTACCTGGACCAGGCCGCCAACCAGATATGGACGCTCGTCAATCGACACCCCTCCGGTCTAGACCCAGATCTTATCGCCCAACGCGAGGATAACAAGCAAAAGATCCTGGACTTTTTTGATGCCACCCCGCTTCATTGGGACAACCATGCCTGGCAGTTGGGTCACATCTTTAGAGGTGTTGAGGCTCTGCCCCAATTGGAAGCGTTGATCCCCATGACCCGAGCGGAAAGAGAGGCCATCCACTTGTGCGTGGAGTACGGCATCCCCTTCGGCATCACTCCATACTACCTTTCGTTATTCGACTTTGAATCAGCCGACCGCCGCAAAGACGTCCAGGTCCGCGCCCAGGTGATCCCACCTATGCACTATGTGGAACGCCTGATCGAACACCGGGACGACCGGGAGTACTACTTTGACTTTATGGGCGAACACGACACCTCACCGATAGATCTGGTCACCCGCCGCTACGCCACCATCGCCATTTTGAAGGGCTACGATACCTGCCCGCAGATCTGCGTCTACTGCCAACGCAACTGGGAAATCACCGGGCCGATGGAGGCTGGGGCCTTGCCCTCCAGAAACAGGCTGGACGCTGCCCTCGACTGGTTCGGCGATCACCCGAATCTGCGAGACGTACTGATCACCGGTGGCGATCCCCTCTTCCTCGGCGATGGGCGCATCGAGTACATGATGGACCGCCTTTCGACCATGGACCACATCATCCACATCCGCTGGGGCACCCGAGCCCCAGTGACCATGCCCATGCGCATCACCGAGCGTCTGGCCGAGCTTTTGGGCCGCTACGTCGAGCCTGGACGGCGGAACGTGGGTGTGGTCACCCATATCGAAAGCGCCACTGAGGTGACCCCCGAAATGGCAGAGGCCATCTACCGCTTGCGCCGCCGGGGTATCTATGTCTACAACCAGCAAGTCTTTACCCTGCATACCAGCCGCCGCTTCCAAGCAGTTGCCAACCGCATCGCCATGAAAAAGATCGGTGTGGACCCCTACTACACCTTCTACCCCAAAGGGAAAGAAGAAACTCGGGACTATACGACGCCCCTGGCGCGCGTTTTGCAGGAACGAAAAGAGGAGGCCCGGCTACTACCCGGCGCCTTCCGCACCGACGAACCGGTGTTCAACGTGCCACGCCTGGGCAAAAACCACATCCGCGCCTGGCAGGACCGGGAACTGATCGCCATCCGCCCCGAGGGACGACGGGTCTACCTTTGGCATCCATGGGAGAAGGGGATTACTCCGATGAAACCATGGCTCTACCTGGACAACTCGATCTATACCTATCTGCAGGAATTGGAGCAACTGGGCGAGGATCCAGAGGATTATGCCAGCATCTGGTACTATTACTAGACTTGGAGATTGGAACTTGAAAGGAGGTGCAAGAAAAGACACATATCAGTTGATCAAGATTTGCTGCGCTTGAATTAAAGGGAGGAGAAACCATGTCGCGCAAAACCACTTTTAGTCTGGTCGTGATTCTGACGATCGTCTCACTTCTAGTGGCCTGTGGCCCCACCCCCGAGCCACAGATCATCGAAAAAGAGATCGTGGTTACGCAAGAGGTAGAAAAGGAGGTAGTGGTCACCCAAGAGGTCGAGAAAGAGGTCGTAGTCACCAAGGAGGTCGAAAAGGAAGTCGTGGTGACCGCTACACCGGTTGTGGAGCCCAAGGAACTCCGCATTGGTATTGCCACGGAGCCGTGGGACTTGGACCCGGCGATCCGCACCGACACAGGTTCGGGTTATGTCATCCAGAACGTCTATGATCCGCTCATCGAGCTAGACCAGAACAACGAGCCGACGTGTGAAGGTGCCTTGTGCACCGAGTGGGAGGTGCTGGACACCGCCACCAGAATCATCGTCAAGATCCAGGAAGGTGTCAAGTTCCACGACGGGTCGGATCTGACCGCCGACGACGTGAAGTACAGCATTGACTGGCAACTGGATGAGGACAACGCTGCACCCAACGCGGGGTTGCTCGGTCCCATCGAGTCGGTGAGCGCCATTGACGACTACACCCTCGAGGTCACCTTTGAGGCTCCCTACACCAGTGTGCTTCAGCAGTGGGCACGGGTACTGGACGGGATCGTACCCGAGGGCTCTCACGGAGAGCGCTCCGAAGAAAAAGGCGTGGCCGGCTTTGCCGGTTCGGACCTGAGCCGCGCCCCCATCGGCTCCGGCCCCTTCAAGTTCGTGGAGTGGGTCAGCGGTTCCCACATCACCCTAGAACCATTCGAGGACTACTGGATGGAGGGCGTCCCAGCACCCGGGATTGATCAAGTCGTGTTCGAGGTCATCGAAGACCCAGCCGCCATGCTGGCGGCGCTGGTCGCCGGTTCGATCCACATCGTCGACAAGGTCCCGTTCCGTGACTACTCTACGATTGAGCAGATGCCCGGCATCGAGACCGCACGTATCCCGGGCATCCAGACCCAGTATGTGGCCACCAACCTAGGAGCGCCGCCATTTGGCATCGCCGCCGACCAAGTCGGCGACGAGCAGGCGAAAGAGAGAGCTCTGAACCTGCGCATGTTCCTGTACCACGCCATTGACCGGGAGGAGATTGCCGACGAGATCTTTTACGGGATGGCCACCGTCCAGTACGGCCCCTGGTATCCGGACAGCGAATGGTTCTCACCGGACCTCCTGGACAGACCACTGTACGATCCGGACCTGGCACGCGAGTACCTAGAGAAGGCCGGCCCTGACTATGCGGACGGCTTTGACTTCCGCATGATCTGCACCAACGCCCAGTGGTTCTGTGATGTCTCGACTCTCATCCAAGAGCAGTTGAGGCCGTACAATGTCAACGTCGAGGTCATTCCCATCGACAAGGCAGCCTTCTTTGACACCATCTACGAAACCTTTGACTGGGAGACTGGGATGGAGGACTGGGGACTGAACAACCTCATCGCCGAGTCCTGGCTCTGGTCAGGGTGGTACCGGAACAACCACAACCACAACCACTGGCATCACGCCGCCGAGGACCTGCCGGAGAGCTTCCATGATACGAACTTTGGGCACGCAGAGTTTGTAGCTCTGTGGGACCAGGCTAACGTAGAGCCTGATGAGCAGAAACGGAAAGAGATGGTGTGGGAGTTGCAGGAAATGATCGTTGACAACGTAGTCCGGGTCAACCTGATGTTCCTCGACAACCTCTACGCCTGGCGCGACTCGATCGAGGGCTACGGCGACGGACTCAACTCGATGGGTGACATCAACTTGCGGTTCG
>JASFTJ010000007.1:0-14691 GCA_050053615.1 Anaerolineae bacterium
GTACCGACGAGAACTATGATCCACTGAGCATCGGCAAGCTCGACCTCCACTATACGGACGCCGGTGTCTATGGCACCTTTCTTCTTTGGAAGCAAGCCATCGCTGACCTGCCAGTCGATCAGGTCCGGGCCATCGTCGAGGCGACCATCCAGGAATTCTGTGAGCCGATGGGGGTGCCCACTTTTTATGCCATCGAGTTCCTTGCGCCTGAACTCAAGAGCTACACACTACATAGCAGCAAGGGCCAAGCCCCCGGAAGGACGAATGCAGAAGAGGCATGATGCCCCCTCTCGCTCGGTTCTCGTTCATGCTGCTCATCTCGCCCATGCAGCTTTCTGACGGGCGACAGTCTGCTGATCGGGTTCAGCGGACCACACATGACTCACATCAAAGGCAGGGGGAGGATTGAGAAAAGAATGACAAGGAAGAGAGAGGAAGCGATAACAGAACAAGTTCCATCGGGTCACTCGAAACAGAAGAGGGTGCGTCGGTTGCTCAACCGGGGAGCTGGATTGCTGGCGCAGGGCAAGGTCCAAGAAGCCATCTCCCACCTGGAGCACGCCTACCAACTCGATGCCGAAAGCGTGCCGGTCCTCATCAACTTGGGGGGCGCCTACGTTGTAGCTGGGCGACACAGCGAGGCCATTCCCCTGCTGGAAGCCGCTTGTGAAGCTGAACCCCTCAACACCATGATCTGGATCAATTTGGGGGCCGCCTACCTGGGCAAACCAGCCCTTGCCACGCATGAACAGCAAATGCACGCCATCTCAGCCTTTGAGAAAGCCATCGAACTTGACCCGACCACACCCAATGTACACTACAACCTGGGCCTCATCTTTGTGGATCGAGGCGACACGGACCTGGCAGTAGCCGCCTTCCAGAAGGCCATTCAAGTCAATCCGATGGATCGCGATGCCCAATTGTGGCTGCACAAGCTGGAAGCGCAAAAGGCAGAAGGAGAGAACGATGACTGACCGAAGTCGATCTGCAGGTCAAGCGCTACCCCTGGCAGCCTTTTTCGTTGGCGTTCTGCTCTTGACAGGCGGACTGATCTTTCTCTGCGCTGCCGTTAAGAACAGCGCGCGGTTCCCCCTGGCCCTTGTACTGTTGATCCTAGGCGGCGGGCTGATTGCCTGGGCCGGCATCCGCTGGCGGCGAGCACGACAGCTCGCTCCAGATGTCCTGGATGATCGCATCACCAATCTGGCCGACAGATACGACGCCGAGATTACCGTGGCCCAAGTCGTCAGCGCGCTGGATGTGCCCGATGATGCTGCCCGCGCTGCCCTAGCCCGCCTAGAGACTGAGGGTCTGTGCCACCAAGAGCAGCGTGAAGGCAGAACTCTCTACATCTTTCCGGGCTTGAGGGAAAGCAAAGTCGTGCGTCGCTGCGCCTATTGCGGCAACGAGTACAGCGTCCGCGAGCCGCTGCACAAGTGTCCCAACTGTGGCGGTCCGCTAGAGATCGCAAAAACGTGAGATCGGGGGAGTAGACTATAAGATAGCCACCGAAAAGGCCGGAAACGTTGCTCGCCTGACGCTGCACGCCCTAGCTTGCTGGGCACGCAGCCACGATCGCATGTTTCAGGAATCCGCCGAGATGCCGTGGGGAGAGTGAACGCTCCAAGTCACAGAGCCGATTATGCCCTTGCAAGACATGCTTGTTCTCGCCGTCTATCAGACTGTGCGCGGTTTGGGCTTTGCCGGGATGACGACCGAATCGGATCCTGTCACGGGGCTGCGCTGGGTGCGCCCCGTCCGCGAACGCGGAATCGTCCTCCTGGACTACATCACCACCTCTGGTGGGACCATTCTCCGCCCCTTCGATGTCCTGGGGCTTGACCTTCTCTGCCCCCTCCCCACCTCGCCCCACCCTGAGAACTGGATCGCTGATTTCGTGGACCATCGTCCGCGCGTCGTTCGCCGCCTAGAGAACCGACGACGGGTCCCGTTCTTGGGCAAACACCTAGACACCGCCCCGCGACAGGTGTTGGATACTCAGCATCGCTCCATTTGTCTGTGTAAACCGGATTGGGTCAAAGGCGCCTTCCGTCTAGACGGCAGCAGCGGCCGGCTTGATGCCCGCCTCGCCTTCGGCCTGGATCGGCGCGCCTATCAGGGCTCGTATGCCAAAGGCGGGCTACCGATCACGGATCTGAAGTGGCGGGCCCTGGGCCGCGCCTGGCTGCCGGAGAATGGCGGCTGGACAAGCTTTACCGCCGGCGATCTGGAAGCCCGTTTCGGCATTCGGGAGATCTATTTGGTTATAGGCCTGACCCACACATACTCCAGCGGCTACAAACTCGTCGTTGTCGGCATCCACACGTTCCCCGACTATGCAGCCACGGTGGACTATGATAACCTGTGAGTGGCCAGATTGACAGACAGCCTGCCTGACAGTATAATCAATAGACTGCAACGATCCAGCCGTTTCGCGGGCATGGCCTGTCCTGTGCAGTCCAGGCACAGGGCCTGTCCTGTGCAGTCCAGGCACAGGGCCTGTCCTGTGCAGTCCAGGCACAGGGCCTGTCCTGTGCAGTCCAGGCACAGGGGAGCCCGCTCTGCTCAGAGACTGCGGTGTACTGATAATGGCAACCAGCACGGTGCCATACGCAACGGTTGAGCACTTGTAAGGAGGAGATCAATGGAATCCAATGGGCCATCTGCCAGCGAGTGGCAAGAAGTGGGCATTGCCATCATCATCGTTGTGAGCGCAGCGATCCTCGCCCGACTGGTGCTGTGGATCCTTGACAAAGGCTTTGCACGGCTTAGCCGGCGCACCCGCACCAGCTTTGACGACGCCATCCTCGATGCAATCCGCCTCCCCCTGTTTTTTCTCATCATTCTCCTCGCCCTCCAGATCGCCCTTGAGCGCCTCACCTTCCTGCCGGACAATTGGAAGACCAGCCAAGACCACGTGATGTTCATCCTCTACCTGCTAGTCGGCTACCTCTTTGCCCACAGACTGATCGGCAACATGATGGGCTGGTATGCCCGCGAAATGGCCAGGCGCACCGAGTCTCGCGTCGACGAACAGGTGTTGCCCTTTGCTCGGCGCGTAGTACTCATCATCCTGGGGCTCATCGCCCTCATCGTGCTGCTGAGCCATTTCAAAGTGGACGTGAGCGCCTTTGTCACCACCCTGGGCATCGGTTCACTGGCCATCGCTCTGGCAGGCCAGGCCGCTTTGTCTGATACCATCAGCGGCTTTATCATCATGGCCGACCGGCCTTTCCGCATCGGCGACCGTATCGAGATCCTGGAACTGGATACCTGGGGCGATGTGCTGGACATCGGCCTGCGCAGCACGCGCATCCGCACCCGCGACAACCGGATGGTGGTAGTACCCAACTCGGTCATCGGCAAGAGCTTGGTGGTCAACCACTCCGTGCCCAGCACGGTCTACCGGGTTGAGACCCACGTGGGGGTGGCCTATGGCACTGATGTGGACTATGCTCGGCAGGTGATGATTGAAGCCGTGCACGCCCAAGACTGGGTGATGAAAGACCAACGCATCGAAGCACTCTTTATTGAGTGGGGCGACTCGGCTATGATCTTTCGCGTGCGATGTTGGATTGAGAATTATGTCGAGACGCGGCGCATCATGGACAAACTCAACTCGTGCTTGTACAAGGCGCTGAACGAGACCGGCATCGAATCGCCTTTCCCCAGTCAGACCCTCTACCACCGGGTGGCCCCGGAGGACCGTGACGGCTTGGTTGCCGTACTAAGGGCGGAATGAAAGGAGGGCTCTCACTCTCCGCTCCTGGAGAGTCGGCCTACCGACTTGACGGCGCTTCAATCATCGCGACTACCACCACCGGCTTGCGTTTGGTCTCTCGGTAGAAAAAGCTAGACAGAGCCTGTTCGACTTTTTCCTCCACCTTGTCCGGCGCGGTGCCCCGTTTGACGGAAGCGGTAGATCGGGCCAAATCTCCGGCCCGAACCAGCAGATCCTCTGCATCGGGAGCGTAGACAAAGCCACGGGTGATAGTGCGCGGCTGCCCCACCATTTTCCCGGTCTGGCGGTCATACGACGCAACGACAGTCACAAAGCCACTCTGAGCCAGCCTGTCCCGCTGGCGCATCACCAACGGGCCCACCTCACCCACCAGAGAGCCGTCGACAAAGACATAGTCACCAGGGACTCGCTTTCCGATCTGCATCTGCTCCCCATCAAAGGTCAAAGGATAACCGTTTTCGACCACGGCTATATCCTTCTTGGACAGTCCCAGCTCGTGGGCCAGCTTGGCGTGCTGCACGAGGTGACGGAGCTCGCCGTGAATGGGAACAAAGAAACGCGGGCGAAGCATATTGATCAGCAGCTTTAGCTCCTCCTGGCTGGCGTGACCAGAGACGTGCGCCTGTGCTTGGGGGCCGTAGTAGACGTCTGCACCCCTTTGAAAAAGGCGGTTGATGAGGTTGTGCGTTGTCTCCTCGTTGCCAGGGATAGTGTGCGAAGAAAGCAGTACCGTATCGCCCTCCTGGATATGCAGCGTGCGATGTCTATCGGTTGCCAGGCGGTTCAAGACCGCCATGGGCTCGCCCTGCGAACCGGTGGCCATGATGATGACCTCCTGGGGCGGCAGTCTATCGACGTCATTCAAGCTGACCAGCATATCGTCAGGGATATCAAGATAGCCCAGCTCGCGGGCCATCGCGGTGTTCTCGATCATGCTCCGGCCCGCCACGGCGATCTTGCGATGGTGGCGCTGCGCTACATTCACCACTTGCTGAACGCGCGAGATTAACGAGGAAAAGGTGGCAATGATCAACCGGCCAGGCGCTTCTCGCATGATCTGGTGAAAGGCGCCATCCAGCACCGCTTCAGATGGTGTTGAGCCGGGTCGATCGGCATTGGTGCTATCCGACAGCAGCACCAACACGCCACGGCTGCTGAACTCGGCCAGCTTGGCCTGATCGGTGGGCCACTTGTCCACGGGCGTGTGATCGAACTTGAAATCACCACTGTGCACGATCAAACCCGCCGGTGTCGTGATACCCAACCCGACAGAGTCAGGGATCGAGTGACACACGTGATAGGGTTCGACCGTAAACGGGCCGAGGTTGATCACGTCGCCGGTCGCGTAGGTGTGCAGCGTGGTCTGATTCAGCATTCGCTCTTGTTTCAGCCTGACCTCGATCAGTCCTCGAGTCAGGCGCGTAGCGTACACCGGCGCGTTGAACTCCTGCAGAAAATGGGTCAGGGCGCCGATGTGATCCAGGTGTCCGTGGGTGATTAGGATAGCACGCAAGTACTCTTTCTTTTTGTGCAGATACTGCCAGTCGGGGATGATATAATCAACACCCAACATATCCGATTCAGGGAACATCATGCCCACGTCGATCACAATGATATTGCGGCCATACTCAATAATCGTCATATTCTTGCCCACTTCTCCCAGGCCGCCGAGGGGCATAATCTTTAGTTTTCCAGTCATTTACTTCTCCTAGCGGGGTTGATATCTAAGCAGTTGATTGAGGAGCTTGCCGAAAAGTACCCCCGCGACGTTCTACTGATCACAAGCAAAGTTTGAAACCTCATAATTGTTGTCATATTCACATTTTGGTGGTCCCCGCTCAGGTAGGTGTTGTTGACCGTTGGCTGCATCACCCGGTGCTGAAACGGAGTAGCTTTTCAGCCCTGGGCAGTTGCAGACCGAGCAACCACACCCACAACAGCGGGACCACCCACATTTTGAATTATTCTGTAGGCTGAGCCGACAGGCCCATCCAAACGTTTGGAATCTGTCGGACCGAGGCATCATCTCAATAATTCGGGGGCAGGCCGGACTCCCCCGCTTCGCAAGTCCCCCTCGGGGATGTGCCTGGCCGGCACGGGGGAGCCGCCCCAGCTTTTTGAGATGATACGGACCAAGCGTAGAATCCAAATAAAGGCGACTAAAAATGCGCCAAACTCACGAAAAAAGGTTTCGGGGGGTGTGTATGCAGAATTCGATCACATCGAATGGTTGATCCCGTTCCGACAAACACCCGACCAACCAAGAAGCGCGGACCAGAATGAATCCAGTCCGCGCTTGTATCTTGTACGTGGATGCCGCCTCATCTGGTGACTAGGCGGTTTCTTCAGATGCCGCGTCCTTTCATCGTGGCCAGTTTCTCTTGGCCAAGCGGCTTACCAGCCCACCACGGTCACGTTGGTTGCCTGCAGTCCCTTCTGGCCCTGCTCGATGTTGAACTCAACGCGCTGTCCTTCTTCCAGATTACGAAAACCCGTGCCCTGGATTGCGGAGTAGTGCACAAAAACGTCCTCGCCTTCCTCCCGCGCTATGAATCCATAGCCTTTGCTTCCATTGAACCACTTGACGGTTCCAGTTACTCGTTCAGACATACTTCACCTCTCAAAAATGTTGTTAGGAGGAAGACATAACCGGCCGTCACATAAAAATGTCCAGACTTGTAAAAGTCTGGATGCTCATCTTCTTTGATCGAACCAGATTCTTACTTCATCCTACGCACGTAGAATAACACATCCGCCCAGTTCTGTCAAATTGCCACATGGCCGTGGTAGCAACTCTAACTCGTGTTCGTTTGGAGAGACTGGAAAGCCCTTGCTCCGCGCCGTGGTCAAGAATCCCCTTCGCTCTGCTGACTCTTTTTCAGGGCAGCCAGAAATGGGATAGTCGACAGCTTGACCCTACTGTTGACCCGGACGAGTTTCGGACCATAGCGGTTTGTCCAAACCAAAGGTCAATGCTATAATGCAGGCCACGCAGGGACTCTATAAACAATCGCGCTACCTTGCACAGACACAGTCCGGAGAAACGATCATGGAAAAACAACCCAACTCTCGCATGTGCTTTGTCTGTGGCATCGAAAATCCCATCGGTTTGAAGCTCTTTTTCTACACGGACGACGAGGGCCGATGCATCACCCACTTTCGCCCTCGGCCAGAACATCAGGGGTATCCCGGACACCTTCACGGGGGCCTGATTAGCACCCTGCTTGACGAGACCATGGGGCGCGTATTGACCCACCAAAATGTGTGGGCCATGACCGGCCGCCTGGAGATCAAGTTCGCCAAGCCGGTGCCGCTAGACCAGGAGCTGACCATCATCGGCGAACTGATACGCAGTCGCTCGCGGACGTATGAGGCCAAAGGGGAAATCCGACTGCCCGACGGCACGCTTCTGATCGAGGGCACGGGCATCTATGTTCGCATCCCCGACGAGGTGATCGAAGAGGCCAAATCCGCGCTCGACTTCTGGGAGGTCGTACCCGACTAGCATGGGAACAACAGGGACAGAGAAGAAGAACAGGCAAGAGTGTGTACGCTACACCATCGGCATGGATCTGGGCGGTACCAAGATCCTGGCGGCGGTGGTCGATGAAGCAGGTCGCATCTTGGCTGAAGAAAAGACAAAAACAGAGCCCAAGCAAGGCCCTGACGCCATCATCGAGCGCATGATCGAGACAGTCCGCCAGGCAGTCCAGGCCTCCAAGGTCGACTGGCAGGATGTGTTGGGGATGGGCGTAGGGGTGCCCGGTCCGCTGGATCCAAAAGCCGGGATCGTGCTGCACGCCCCCAACCTGCCTGGTTGGGAGGACGTCCCCTTGGGGACTCGTCTCTCAAAAGCTCTGGGCCTGTCAGTGTTCTTGGAGAACGACGTCAACCTAGGGACGCTGGGCGAACATACCCTGGGCGCCGGACAGGGAACGCAGGACATGGTGGGCATCTTTGTCGGCACGGGAGTGGGCGGCGGACTGATCCTGGACGGCAAGCTGCGTGGTGGCTACCGGCGCGCCGCTGCCGAAATCGGTCATATGATCGTGCTGGCCGACGGGCCAGTATGTGGCTGTGGCAAGCGCGGCTGCCTGGAGGCCTTGGCCAGTCGCACCGCCATCGCCCGCGACATCGAACTTGGGATCGCCGCTGGGAGGCAGAGCCTCATCCCGCAATTGGTCAAAAAGAAAGGCAGACTCACTAGCAGCGTGCTGGCAAAAGCCCTGCGCCAGGGGGATGCCCTGGTCGCAGAGGTGATGGCGCGGGCGCAGTGGTACCTTGGCTTGCTGACCGCTTCCATAGTCAACCTGATCGACCCGGAAATGGTCGTCTTTGGCGGGGGAGTCGTCGAGGCCTTGGGCGAGGAATTCCTCGCCCCTCTCCGCATGACGGCCCGCCAGTACTTTATCCAGCAAACTGATGCGGACAAAGTGCAGATCGTCGCTGCAGAGCTGGGTGATCATGCCGGCGTACTGGGAGCAGCAGTGCTGGCGCGCCAGCGAGGATGATAGCATGGCCGGCCCAAGGTCGCGCCTTCCGTTGAGCATTGGTGAGCAAACTCGGCGTTTTGCAGAGATCGCAGTTTCTTGAGCTATTCCTTGCGTTCTTGGTCTTTTGGCGATGATACACCAGCGATATTTCAACACCCAAGAGGGGGAAAGCGGCAGTTGCCCTCTGGGCAAAGATCGAGTATAATGGAGTTTAGAATCTTATTGCCAAAAAGGAGGGAATGGAATGGGACTAGGAGATTTGCTGGGCACTATGTTTTCAAGCATCGGGGTGATCATCGTCTTCGTACTCGTGATCTTGGCCTCGGCCATCAAGATCGTCCAGGAATATGAACGTGGCGTCATCTTTCGCTTGGGCCGGTTGCAGGGCGCCAAGGGACCGGGGCTGTTCTTCATC
Source organism: Anaerolineae bacterium (assembly GCA_050053615.1). Lineage (GTDB taxonomy): Bacteria > Chloroflexota > Anaerolineae > JAAYZQ01 > JAAYZQ01 > JASFTJ01. Next base: position 8,651 of record JASFTJ010000007.1, read on the forward strand.
ATCCCCATTGTTGACCGCATGATCAAGGTGGACCTGCGCGTCGTCACCCTGGACATCCCTTCCCAGGAAGCGATCACACGCGACAACGTGACCGTGCGCGTCAACGCCGTGTGTTATTTCCGCGTTATCGAACCCAACGATGCTGTGGTCCAGGTGGAAGACTATCGTCGGGCCACGTGGCAGATTGCCCAGACCAGTCTACGCTCTGTGTTGGGCCAGTCAGATCTGGATGAACTTCTCATCCATCGCGATGACATCAATCACAAGCTGCAACAGATTATCGACGAAGCGACTGAGCCATGGGGCATCAAGGTCAGCATCGTAGAGGTCAAAGACGTCGAACTGCCTGATACGATGAAACGAGCCATGGCCCGCCAAGCCGAAGCCGAGCGCGAAAAGCGAGCCAAGATCATCCACGCTGAGGGAGAGTACAGCGCTGCGCAGCGACTCCAAGACGCAGCCCGTGTCATCGCCAGGGCTCCAGCCGCTATCCAACTGCGCTATTTGCAAACGCTAACCGAGATCGCTGTGGAAAAGAACTCGACCATCATCTTTCCCATCCCGATCGAGTTCTTTAAGGCGTTTCAAGCGCTACTGGAGCAACCAGAAGAGGAAGAGTAGCGAATCCATCACATTTGATGGCAGACGGGCCAGATCGCCTACGCGACTGGCCCGTTCGTGTTTCCTGACAGTCGAAAGTCTCCTGACCGAGTCCACCTCGGTCAGGAGACTGTTTAGGGCACAGCAACCCTCATCATCCCACCGCTCCCACATGGCACGGTGTAAAACAAATACACAGGGTCAATCTTGCTCATGCAGTAGCCACTCCTCAAAACAAACCCGGCTGGGCCGGCTCCTCGTACTCGATACCCAGGTGCTCGTAGGCTCGTCGCGTGGCCACACGACCGCGAGGCGTGCGGTCCAGAAAACCAAGCTGAAGTAGATACGGCTCTACCACATCCATAATGGTATCCGGCTCCTCGGAAAGCGCCGCGCCGATGGTGTCCAGGCCCACCGGCCCGCCCTCAAATTTCTCGATGATGGTTTGCAGCACCCGGCGGTCGATGTCATCCAGGCCCAGGGAGTCCACTTCCAGCAGGGTCAGGGCATCCCGGGCGACCTCCCTCGTGATCACCCCATCGGCGCGTACCTGAGCATAGTCGCGTACCCGCTTGAGCAAACGGTTGGCTACGCGCGGCGTGCCCCGCGCCCGCCGAGCGATCTCGGACACCCCTTCTTCCTCAACTGGCACCTCCAGGATGTCCGACGACCGCCGGACGATGGCCCTCATCGCCTCTCCGTTGTAGAAATCCAAGCGGTAAATGGCGCCAAAGCGCGCCCGCAGCGGCGCCGTCATCAGCGCCACGCGCGTCGTCGCGCCGATAATGGTGAACCGAGGCAGCTTCAGCCGGATACTCCGCGCTCCCGGCCCCTTGCCGATGATGATGTCCAGAGCAAAATCCTCCATAGCCGGGTAGAGGACCTCTTCCACAGTCCGGCCCAGACGGTGGACCTCATCGATAAATAGCACATCCCCCTTGTGCAAGTTGGTCAGAATGGCCGCCAAATCCCCTGCCCGCTCAATGGCCGGTCCGGAGGTCACCTTGATGCCGACGTTCATCTCGTTGGCCACAACGTGGGCCAGCGTCGTTTTCCCCAAGCCCGGCGGACCATAGATCAACACATGATCCAGAGCCTCGCCCCGACCCTGGGCCGCTTCAATCAGGATGCCCAAGTTCTCTTTGACGCGCTCCTGGCCGATGTACTCATCCAGGTTCTGAGGGCGCAGGTTGACATCCAGCCCGACCTCTTCACTTTTTCTTTTGGGAGAAACGATGCGTTCTGCCATGCTGCTCCTCGCTGTGCTCAACTGAGGGCATTATACCAAAAATGGTGTAGGTTGCAAAGCTCAAAGCTTCCTGTCCAGGATCGACGTATTCGACAGCCACAACCCAACTCTGAGTCAGCACCACCTTGCCGCTTGCACAACAGGTCCTAGTTTTGCTACAATACAGTCAGATGATGTGGAAAAATGCGAAAGCACGATTTGACGCTGGTGCCCAAGCCTGGGCCGACTACAACCGCGAACCCCTGGGCCGCATCCGCCGCGAGGTGACCTGGCACAACCTGGTTCAGCACCTGCCTGCCATCACCGACGAGGCAGACCCACCCCGTGTGCTGGATGCCGGCGGCGGCTCCGGAGAGCTGGCACTGAGGTTGGCCCGGCACGGCTATCGCGTCTGGCTGCTGGATTATGCGGCAGCGATGCTCGACCAGGCGCAACAGGCTGCCCAGGCCCTGCCCGACCACGTCCAGGCTCGCCTGAGCTTCTGCCTGCTGCCCGCCGACGAGGCCGGCGACGCCTTTGAACCCGGTTTCTTCCAGGCCATCACTTGCCACACCCTCGTCGAGTATCTGCCCGAACCCCAGGCCACGCTGCGCAAGCTGACCGGCTTGCTGTGCGACGGCGGCCTGCTGTCGCTGTCGTTCGTCAATCGCCACGCTGAGGTGCTGCGCCAGGTTTGGGCGCGCGGTGACCCGGCCGGCGCGCTGGACCAGTTGGAGAAAGGAGCCTTTTGCGCCAAGCTGTTCGACGTGCCGGGCCGAGCCTACACCGCCGAGGAGGCAAGCGCCTGGTTGCCCCCCCTGGGCCTGAGCGTCACGGCGGTCTGTGGCGTGCGCGCCTTTGCCGACCGGGTGCCGCCCGAACGCCTGAACGAGCCCGCATTTCTGGAGGCGCTGCTCAAGCTCGAACTGGCGGCGGCGCGGCGCGACCCCTACCACCGGATGGCCCGTTACGTCCACTTGCTTGCTCGCAAGGATGTTGAACTTTCTTGACAATGCTGCTATAATAGCATCACTCGAATTCAAGCTCGCAACTATAGCAAGGCTGGAAAGGACCTTTTCATGGCTGTATCAATCGGCATCGGCATCACCAACGACTGCAATCTGGGCTGCGCCCACTGCTACCGCCCCCAGGACCGCGTTTACCACCTGAGCCTGGACGAGATCCACGCCATCTGCGAGACGCTGGACGTGGCCTCGTTCAACATGGGTACCGGCGAGAGCCTGCTGCATCCCGAGTTCCCCCAGATTGCTGAGTATTTGAACGGGCGGGGCATCAAGATGAGCATGGCCAGCAACGGCTACAGCCTGACCGAGATGCCGGCTGCCCTGCTGCGCCGCTTTCACGACGTCGAGCTGTCGGTGGATTTTGCCACGCCCCAGGCCCAGGATGCCTTCCGCGGTGCGGGCAACTGGGATTGTGTCATGGCCGCCATCGAGCGCTGCCACAATCATGGCATCGAGGTGACGCTCCTGGCGACGTTGATGAACACCAACTACGACCAGATGGACCGCCTGGTCGAGGTCGCCGGGGACGTGGGCGCCAACCTACGGGTCAACGTCTACCAGCCGGTAGGCCAGAGAACATTTATGCTGAGCTACGGGCAGTTCTGGGAGGCCTACCGGCGCCTGTTCGGCGCCGGGCGGCTGCTCGGCACCAGCGAGCCCATCATCCACGCCATGCTGGGACTGGACAGACTGTCCGGCTCGCCGTGCGGGCGACAGAGCATCCGCTTCACGCCCCGGCGCTACATCACCCCCTGCGTCTACTGGCCCCAGCCCGACCTGACCCTCGACGATCTGCCTGGCCTCAGCGCCGAAGGCATTTTGGAGAGCGAGCAATTTCAGCGCGCCCGCCACGTGCCCGACGCCTGCCTAGACTGCCTCCACGTGCACAGTTGCGGCGGCGGGTGTGCCAGCCGCCGTGCCCTGCTGGGCGATCTAAACCAGCCCGACGTCTATTGCCCTCTGGTGCGCGACGAGACGATACACCTCTCCTTCACCCCGGCCCCGAACAAGGACCTGCCCCGGGGCAGCAACGTGTGCACGACCATCATTGTGCCCTGACTCCGCTGGCGCGTCGCCGCCAGCGGGGGGAATCGCCCCTTTCCACAGGATCGATTACGTGCTATCCCAACGTTGGAGAAAGGCCCACGTCTTCGGCGCTGAGGTTGGATCCCGGGCCAGATCGCGGCGCAGGCGCTCCAGATCGGCTGCCACGTCGACGTCGTACCACTCGGACAGGGGGTGCACTGCCAGCCCCAGGCGGCGGCAGATGTCCAGCGTCTGAGGGATGACACGCTCGGTGCTCCAGTCAATCCCCTCAAACAGCTCCCGATGCAATTGCTCCATGCCGATGAGATAGTACCCGCCGTCGTGGCCCATGCCCAGCGTGACGTCGGCGTGGTCCAGGCCGGAAAAGGCTTCTTCCAGGCAAGCCAGAGGCAGAGTCGGCCCGTCGCTGTTCATGATGACGACCCGCCGGTAGCCCAAGTCAAAGTGCTGAGCCAGGGCGTTGGCCAGCCGCTCGCCCAGGTCGGCGCCCTGTTGCGGCGTCAGGCGAAAACCGTTGGGCGACAGGCGGGCGAAATGGTCGCGGGCGCTCACCGGCGTGTAGGCGACGGTCGGCTCGGCCGTCTTTAGCTCCTCCACCAACGCCATCGTGTCCAGCAGCAGGCAGCGGTAGAACTCGGCTGCCGACTCGGGACTGAACGGCGGGCAGAGCCGGGTCTTGGTCCGGCCCGGCACGGGCTTCTTGGCGACGACGATGAGAGCGTTGTCCGTCATGGTCTCACCAACTCTATCTCGTGCTGAGTGGGCTCCCATGCCCACGGATCGGCGGCGTGGCCTGTCCAGTGCCGACCAGGCACGGGGGAGCCGCCTCCGCTAAAGAAATCAATCACGGTTCTGTCAACTCCACGACTGTATCTTGGTCCCACAGCGACAAAGGTTGCCCGCCAACCGAGGTAATCGGCACCACGTGGCCCTCGACATCAAAGTTTTCGGCTCTGGGTCGCAGCACGGCTACGCCAACGTGGGCCAAGTCGCCCACCGGCAACGCCGGCAGGGTCACCTTGACTTTGCGGCCCGGCTCCCACAGCCATGTGGGATACCAATGCACTGCCCGTTCCTCGGGCTGGACGTGCACCAGGCGTTGCTCCTCGTCCCAGAAATAGAAAACCAGGCGATGCTCCTCCTCAAGGGGCTCGAGCGCCCGCCAGAAGGTGGCGATCTCGACCACCAACTCTGGCCGGACCACCGGGCGCACATCCCAGTCATAGCCCTCCAGCCGCAGCAGACCGCCAAAGTCAGCACCCATTCGCACTTGCGGTTTGGCGTCACCGGCGAGAAAAACCTGATGAAATGTAGGTGACAGCCGGTATTCGCCCAGGTCGCGCTGCAGCAGCAAAAAGCCGTGGTCGCTGGCGGCAACGCCAAACTGCCCGTACTCGATCAGCTCGCGCACGATCTGGCGACGGTCGCCCGCGCCCACAGGACTGGCTGGTCCGGTTACGTCAAGCAAGAGGAACTGGGCGTCGCTGACCGTGGGAAACAGGTAGACCTGCTCTCGATGCCCCACGTGGGGGTAGAGGTTGGAACCCACCGAAACCGGCACGTCGGGCGGCAGGACATTGACCTGCTCGATAAAGGGCTTGGCGCGGCGGGCGTGCTCGCTCACCGGCTCCAGCGCAAACCGCCGCGCCAACGGCGAAACGCCGTTCCGATAGTGATTCACCCCCGCCACCCCCAACCCTATCCCTATCAGCAAAACACTGACAAAGTGGTACGTCCGATTCCCCGATTCCCCGATCCCCCGATTCCCTGCTTTCCTCGCCACCCACCCCACCCCATAAACCGCCGAAATCACCAAAAACGGAACAATCGTAACCGAATAGTGCCCGCCGCCGGAACGCATCCAGCCATAGCTGGAAAAGGCGTTAATCGCCAGCGAGGGCAGGGTCATGAGCAGCGCCAACGGATGGAGAATTGCCAGACCGCCGCTGCTGAGCCACAGGTCGCGCAGGTAGCGCAGCACGTCGGGGCGCAGCAGCCAATCGACGAACAGGCCCGGCTGCCGCGCCAGGTTGCGGGCGATGCCCACCGGGCTGTCGCCAAACTGGCCGTAGCGCACCAGAAAGGCCGGGCTCTCCAGGCCGCTAAAGTGAGGCATGATGACGGCAAAGCAGAGAAAACTC
>JASFTJ010000008.1:0-14156 GCA_050053615.1 Anaerolineae bacterium
TAGAGGGCCAGCAACGGGCCGGGATTCAAGCCTTCGTCCCGGAGCAGCGCCCGCCAGGTTTGCCGGTCGGCCAACACCCGGCAGGTCTTGTAGCCGTCGAAGCGGCTCGTCGGCGGCTCAGCGCGGCTATCCGTCCTGTTGGTCAGATAGCCTACGGCCAGCTGTGCGGCGACCGCTCTGAATTCGGCTTGGATCTCCCGGGCGCAGTCGCCGCCCAAGCCCCGGTTCTGCAGGACAAAATGGTCGGGCGTTAACACAGCTGGCTTGCCATTCCAATTGCACTGTTGGTCGCGCAGATGCCGCAGCTTGGCCAGCCGTTCAAAGTCGCGCGGGCGGGTCAGGTAGCTGTCCAGGTCGTCCAGGGCGTCCAAACCAAAACAGGCCAGATAGTCTCCCTCAAGATAGCCTCGTGCTTGGATCAGCAAAATGACCACCGGCTGTTCCGTCAGGACAAACCAATTTCGCTCTATATCGCTCAACGATTTGCGTTCCAGGGCTTCGAGAAACTTGCAGGGGAAGAAAAACAGGGCGACGTTAGCCTCTCGGTTAGGTCCCAGGAGTTCTTCCTGCCACACTTTTTTGTTGACCGAGACCGTGAGCTCTAGGCTCAATGTCAAGCCGCTCGTATCCAAGAGCGCCAGAGCTTCTTCCAAATCCTCCAGGAGGATCGAGGCGTTGGGGCGGGACAGCGTTTCAGCGAGTTCGTCCACGGCCTGCTGTAGAGCTTTATCTTCCAGTTCCGGGAACAGGTCCTTGTCCCGTTCAAAAGGCGCTTTGACGACCAGCCTGTTGTCCGTCTGGAGGCCCAGCTGGCCGCTCAGACCTTCCGCGATTGTACACGTCAGTCGCGCATCACATCTATCGGCATGGGAAGACAGCGCCTTCAGCCAGGTAGTGGCATCCTCCAGCACAGAGGTCGTCGTGTCGTAGCTGAAGGTTTTCTCGCCATCGGTGCACTGCTCGACAATGTCGGGAAACGTGGCTATCAGTTGGTCGATAAAGGCCTGTACCCTACTTGTATTCCCTTCGGAATCCTGCTGGAGCAGTTTCGATGGAAAAGACATAGTTTTCTCCCTCCTCCTGAGTCAGGAATCGCCTCACGGTCTCTGGGGGGCCGCTGATGGTGACTCGGACAAACTCACGACTGTCGGGACGTCGGGGCACATCAAAGTGATAGCGCAGCAGGCGGCGCTTGGTCTTGGTGCGCATGATCAGCGTTTGGCGGGGGACATCCACGCCGCCGATCTCTTTCAGGGATCGATTTACAGTCTTGGTCTCTGCGTCCTTCAACAGACCGGTCTTGACCAATGCATCGGTCACCTTGTCCTCGTCCAGTCGCAAGACGCGATCCATCTCTACGCGGAATTCCCGCTGCCGCTCAGGGCGATACCGCCAGCCTCGTTCAAGGGCGACGGCCTCTAGATCCGGTTCCAGTTGCTCGGCGGACAGGACGTCGGGCAGTCGATCTCCTAGTTCTGCTTCGACGGCAGCGCGTAGCTGGTCCGGTTCGGCTCCTTTGACCAGCTCGGTGTTGGCAGCGGCCTGGGCCACGGCCTCGGCGGTTGGTTGGGTCTTTTCGATCAACTCGACGACGTAATCGTCCGTCTGCTCCACGTCCAGCTTCCAGCCATGCTTCTTGGCCAGACTGCGGGGCATCGAGGCGGACAGCTCAGCTGCCTGGCGGGCGTCAGAGTCTTTGGCCTGACAGCCTAGAAACTCCTCAGTGAAATACCGGGCCGGCTGACTGGCAACCCTGGCTTGGCGGTCAATCAGCTTCAGATCGTATTCAGGCCGGGTCGGGTGCGGCCAGATAGCACCCTTGAGGATCTCCCGCGTCAGCATCATCTCGACGTCCTGCACCCCCAGGTCAGTCAGTGAGTCCTGCAAGATCGTGATGAACCGCTCGTCGGTGTGACGGATCTTGAGCAGGGCGAGGTGGTGGCTATCTTGGTTGGCTGGTGAAAAGTCTGCTACCATCAGTAGTCCAGGAGAGGCGGCTAGGGTGGTACAGTCATACAGTCGGTCGTCGATCTTTTGAGACAACTCGAGGAAATCTTTGCCAGCTTGGAGGTCCCCCCGTGATCTCGTCCAGACCTTCTCTTTGATGTCCTTCAGATATGTCTGCACCTGCGTCCTGGCCGGATCCGCCGGCTCGGGCTCAAAGCGGGCCGAGTGAACAGCGCCCGCGTCGGGGCTGTCCCAGGTGTCCTCGATGAGCGCTACAAGGTGGCCAATGATGGCCTCATCGAGGGCAGGGATTTCCTGTAGTTTGGTCGCCTGCTGTTGCCATTTTTCCTTGGTCGACGCTCCCTCTTCCTTGGGCTCTATGGGTCGGAAGCCAATGTAGTGCAGAGCCAGATGGTTCAGTCGGAATCGGTGATTCATGATTCTTCGCATACCGTGGTCAGAGCGACTTGACCGACGGTACACCGCCTCCTCTCTTTTTATCAAAGATCGGCTGGGCCGTCGCTCAGGGCCGGGAGGTGCACAATGGCGCTCAAGAGCTGCGAAGCTGTCTATCAGTGATCGTTGTAGAGACTCAGCTGGACGGACCGTGTGCCCATTCCGTTATCTTTCCGGAATGCTGCGTCTGGGAGCTGCCTTTCGCCGAGTTCTCCAATCGCGTCGCCAACTGTACTAATTATATCAAGGATGGCATTGTTGGTCAAACATGGGGAGTACGTGTCATCTCAAAAAAGCTGGGGCGGCTCCCCCGTGCCTGGCCGGCACAGGACAGGCACATCCCCGAAGGGAACTTGCGAAGGGGGGAGCCCGGCCTGCCCTGCGCCGGCCTCACTTGACCCGACGTCGGTGCCGTGCTACAATAGCGGGCGATGTTGCGACCACGCCTGGTTTGGCCGGTTGCTGGGCCGATGCTGTCCTTGGCTGCTATATAGGTTCCCTGCGGTGGTCCTTCTGTGGGGCTCGGCGCGACAGGAGGACGTGCCGATAGGTTACTCACCACTGTACTGAGCAGTATATTCTTGTCCCAGCCGATGGATCCTGCCAGCGTGGGTGCGAGTACAGACCTTTGACAGCGTTATGGAGGTGAATTCACGATGAACCGACCTGCAGTCTCGTTGAGCGGAGTGTTCCCACCCATCCCCACACCCTTTGATCGGAAGGGCGATGTAGCCTACGATGCCTTGGTCGCGAACCTGGAGCGCTGGAACCACTATGACCTAGCTGGATACGTCGTCCTGGGTTCCAACGGAGAGGCGGTCTTTCTCAGTGACGAGGAAAAGCTGTGCATTCTGGAGGCTTCGCGGCGGGCCATTCCCTCGGACAAGCTGATGATCGCCGGCACGGGCTGCGAATCCACCCGCCAGACCATCGACCTGACGTGTCAGGCAGCCGAGGCCGGCGCAGACGCAGCCCTCGTCGTCACGCCCAGCTATTACAGTGGCAAGATGACGCCGGATGCGTTGGTACGCTACTTTCACGCCGTGGCCGACGCCGCGCCTCTCCGGGTTATCATGTACAATGTGCCCAAGTTCACTAACGTGGACATGGATGCGGTCACCATCGCCCGTGCAGCTGCGCATCGCAATGTGGTGGGCATCAAAGATAGCGGCGGCAACATCACCAAGCTGGGTGACGTGGTGCGGTTGACCGCCCCCGACTTTCAGGTGCTGGCCGGGTCGGCGGGCTTTTTCTTTGCCGCGCTGACCCTGGGCGCAGTGGGCGGCGTTCTGGGTTTGGCCAACGTGGCCCCGCAGCAAGCCATCGACATCTACCGCCTGACCAAGGCCGGCAAGTGGGACCAGGCTGCCGAGCTCCAACGGCGGATGATCCCAGTCAATGCAGCGGTAACGGCCGATCTGGGGATTGCGGGGCTCAAAGCGGCCCTGGACACGCTGGGCTACTTTGGTGGACCGGTGCGCGCACCGTTACTTGACATAAATAAAAAGCAACGCGAGATGTTGCGGGCCATCCTGGTCGAGGGGGGGCTGTTGTGAGTGCGATTCCTAGATTCATCTGCGATTGACATCACCTTGGAAAGCGGCTATACTTACCCACGCGAGCAATCCTATGCGACTAAAACACATGAAACTGCACGGCTACAAATCGTTTGCCTCCCGCACTGAATTTGTCTTTGACGGCGGCATCACAGCTATCGTGGGACCCAACGGCAGCGGCAAGAGTAACATAGCTGATGCCATCCGTTGGGTGTTGGGCGAACAGAGCTACCGCGCTCTGCGGGGCAAGCGCACCGAAGACATGATCTTTTCGGGCAGCGAACAGCGCGCTCGGATGGGCATGGCTTCGGCCTCTATCACGTTGGACAACGCCGATGAGTGGTTGCCCATCGACTTTGCCGAGGTGTTCGTTGGGCGCCGCGCTTACCGTTCCGGTGAGAACGAGTATCTGTTGAACAACAACCGTGTGCGCCTGCGCGACATTAATGAGCTCCTATCCACGTCCGGTTTGGCAGAGCGGACTTATACGGTTGTCGGTCAGGGATTAGTCGACGCCGTGCTGAGCCTGCGGGCCGATGACCGTAGGGAGTTGTTTGAGGAGGCTGCCGGCATCTCTCTGTACCAATCCAAACGGGCCGATGCCCTGGCCCGTTTGGAGGAAACGCAGGCCAACCTGGTGCGGGTCAACGACATCATCAACGAGATCGCTCCTCGGCTGAACCGCCTGGAGCGAGAGGCTGAACGGGCCAAGCATCATGCCATGCTCACTCAGCAGCTGGAGGGCTTGTTGCGCGCTTGGTACGGGTATCATTGGCGGCAGGAGCAACGGAACTTGCTCCGGACCCGTGACGCCCGGAAGCGGCGTGAGGAGGCGCTGGCGCGGCGGCGCCGGGCGCTGGATGGATGGGACGAGCGGATGGCTGCCTTGCGTGTTCGTCAATCGCAGTTGCGGGAGCATGTGGGAGGGTGGCGTCGTGAACGGGGCGATCTACATCGCCAGATGGAGGCAGTGCAGCGCGATCTGGCCGTGCGGCGGGAGCGAGCTCGGCTGCTGACCCGTCAGAGCGATGAGCTGCAGAGCGAGCTGACGGGGTTGGACGCTCAGGCGCAGGCGGTGACCGAGCGGATCGCGGCGGCAGAGAGAGAGGTGACAGCGGCCCAGGCGGCTCTGCGTGGCAAGGAGGAGCTGGAGGCCAAGGCCCAGAAGGTCCTTGACACCCACGAGGAACAGCGGGCCGAACTGTCGCGGCACTTGGCAGAGGAGCAGTCCCGCGCCCTGGATCTAATGACACAGATCAACGACCGGCGCAGCCGTCTGGCGCAGCTTGATGAGCGGCGGGAGGATCTGGCGGAGGAGCGCGGGAGACACAAAGCGGCCATCGCCGACCAGCAAGCTCACGCGGCCGAGTTGCGTACACAGATGCGGGCCAGTTCGGAAGAGCAGGCCCGCCTCCGATCCGAGGAAAAGACACTGGCGGCTGAGCAAGTGGAGCGTGATGAGCAACTGGCCGAGGCGCAGGCTCGCCAGGAGGAACTCCATACCCGTCTGACCGAGGCTCAGCGCGAGCTCGAACGTTTCCAGACTCGGTATGAACTTCTGACACGCTTGCGTGTGGAGGGCGAAGGTCTCCAAGCCGGGGTACGCGCCGTGTTGCAGGCGGATACCAGGGATCAGGTGTCCGGTTCCCTGCCCGGCATCATCGGCGCCGTGGCCCAACTTTTCCACGTCCCCGCCGAGTACGAAGTCGCCATCGAGGTGGCGCTGGGCGGGCATCTTCAGGACATCGTTGTAGAGTCGTGGGCCGATGCCGAAGCGGCCATCGCTTACCTGCGGGAGGGCCAGCGGGGCCAGGCGACCTTTCTGCCCTTGGATACGGTGCGCCCTGGTCAGCGCCTGGCTGTGCCCGAGGACCAGGGTGTGGTCGGTATCGCGGCCGACCTGATTCGTGCCGAAGAGTGTTTGACGCCGGTGGTAGAGATGTTGGTGGGCCGGACGGTGATCGTTCGCGACCTCGAGGCGGCGCGCCGGGTCTTTGAACGGATGGATGGCGGGTTCCAGATCGTAACCCTGCCTGGGGAACTGCTGCGCTCCACTGGCTCGGTAATGGGGGGGGCGGGGAAAGGTGGGGCGCGGGGCCAGATCTTGGCCCGCGAACGGGAGTGGCGTGCGTTGCCCGGCCGGTTGGAAACAGCCCAGGCCAACCGTGAGGAGATCGAGACGGCACTGGATAAAGCTCGAGCTGCCGAGCGTCAAGTGCGCGAGCAGATGGCCAACCTTGCAGATCGGCGACGGGAGGCGGAAACGTCTTTGGCCCGAGTGGAGGCGAAACGACAAGACTCGGAGCGGCAAGCGGAGCGTGTGGCCCAACAGATTGCCTGGCGCCGGGAACTGTTGGCCGAATTGGATGAGGAAGCGAAAGAGTTTGACATGGCCGAGGCCTCGCTCCGGTCCGACCTAGAGCAGTTGGTCGTCGAGAAAGAGCTCGCTGAGGGGCAGGTTGCGGCGCTGCAGGCAGAACTGGATGGATTGCGGGGCGAGGTGCTGTATGGGCGGCTGTCGGAGGCGCGGACAGCGACGGCGGTGGCTCGGGGCAAGTGGGAGCATCGTCAGGCAGAACTGGACAATTTGCGCGACAGGCGAGCGGAAGTCCAGGAGCAGGTCGCGGCCAAGCGTCAGCGTCTCACCGAATTGGAAGAAGAGCAGGCAGCGCTGGGCAAAAAGATCACTCAGCAGGTCTCCCGGGAGGCGGTGGTCCAGGGTTGGTTATCGTCACTCCGTGAAAAGATCGAGCCGGCCGAGGAAGAAATCGCCCGATTGGAGGCATTGCGCCAGGAACTGGAGCAGGAGGAGACAACCCTGCGCGCCCGGTTGCGGCAGGCGGAGAGCAGCTTGGCCCAGGCTCAGTTGGCTCACAGCCGCCAGCAGGACCGTTTAGAGCAGCTCCGCCGGCAGATCACGGATGATTTTGGTCTGGTCGAGATGGAATTCACAGACGACACGGCGGGGCAGCTCCCCTTGCCATTGGGTGAGCTGGTCTCAAGGTTGCCGTCGGTCGAAACGTTGCCAGAGGGACTGGAGGGGGAGATTCATCAGATCAAGGCTCAGATGCGGCGGATGGGTACGGTGAATGCCGATGCGCCGGCTGAGTACAACGAGGTCTTGGACAGGCATGCGTTCCTCACCACCCAGACGGCTGATCTGGAGGAAGCGGCCCGCGGTTTGCGGGAGGTCATTGCTGAACTGGATGAGGTGATGCAACGCAAGTTCTTGGCGACCTTCGAAGCGGTGGACGCGAACTTTCGTGAGTATTTCCCGCAGCTTTTTGGGGGCGGTACAGCCCGTCTCCAATTGACCGAGCCCGACGATATCAGTCAGACCGGGGTCGAGATCGTGGCCCATCCTCCCGGTAAGCGGCGTCAGACCTTGGCCTTGCTGTCTGGCGGGGAGCGCTCTCTCACGGCCGTGGCTCTCATCTTTTCCATTCTGGCGGTCAGCCCTCCGCCGTTCTGCATCCTTGACGAGGTCGATGCCATGCTTGACGAGGCGAACATCCGGCGATTTCGACAGGCGCTGGTAGCGCTGGCTGAAAAGACGCAGTTCATCGTCATAACCCACAACCGGGGCACCATCGAGGCGGCGGACACGATCTATGGCGTCTCGATGGGCGACGACAGTGTCTCGCAGGTGGTCTCGCTTCGGCTGGAAGGGAACCGCATCGCCGCACCGGACGGCTCGATGGTGGATGTGATGAAGGCTAGGTGAGCAAGCGCTTACTTGAGCTGCCCCTCGCCGACATACTGCCGAATGCCGGTGTCCACGTAGCCCAACCCCTCCGCGATGCGGATTGAAGCCTCGTTGTCCTCTCCGACCAGGTAGAGTGGTCGCAGTCGGTCCTCCAGCAAAGCGGCCGTGCAGGCCGAGACGACTGACTTGCCCCAGCCCCGCCCTCGTCCCCGGGGATGCACATAGACAAACACCTCAGCAAAGGTGGGCGAGCGCCAGTTGGTGCCGGCCATGGCTACGAGCTGATCCTGCGACTCGATCTGAAAGCGGGGCGAACCATCCGGACTGTCGATGCGCTGGACGAGCACGTTGACGACTGGCTGGAATCGGTCCGGGTCGAGCTTGTACACTTGCAGCATACGGGAGCGTGTGATTTCCATGTGCTCCCGCACGGCGGCGGCCAGCGTCACGGGGACGATGACCTGGTAGGGGCGGTTGGGCGCCAGCGCCTCGTTCAGCAGGTAGGCGACGACGCCTTCGTGGGGCGCGCGGAGCGTCACGAGGGGGCGGAAGAGGTCGGCGCCGGTCTGACAGACGGCGACGAATCCGTCGGCGCAGCCCCGGGCGTCGCGGTGGAGGGTCAGCTCCGTGCGGCGTGGATCGTGCCACAGGGCATAGTAACTGGCCAGCGCGTCGCCCGGGTCGTGGGCCGCGAGCAAGGTCCGGATCTCGCGTCGTTTTTCGTTGAGATCGTTCAGGGATTGCAGGTTCAAGGGATTCTATGAGCGAGTGGTTTCCAGTTCAAAGGGCTGCCCAACCAGAATTTCGAACTCGGTCGGCATAGAGCGCCGTGTACGTGCCCGTTTGGCAGCTTCGAGTAGATCGCGCACGGTGGAAATCTGTTCGTCCACGGTCTGAGGCAGGAAGGAAGTATCCCCGCTTTCTGGACAAACCCAGGCAGAGATGTTGGGAACACGAATGGTGATGTCGTCCTCGACGTATTCAAAAGTTGCGGCTCGCCATTCTTTCGGAATTCTGTGTTCTCCACAAATGAGAATTGGTTTTTCTGTCATTTACTTTCTCTTCCGCTTGCGCCGCCTGAAAGGTGGCCACTCCCACTGTTGTTCGTCAGGCACGTAAGCTGTAATAAACTCGATATAGACTGAATCTGCGCATTCGCAGACTAGGTGAAGATAAATGGTCAGGTTCTCCAGCAGATCTGCTCTACCAGAGATGAGCACTCGTTGATCGTCTGGATACTCCGTGACGATCCTGCCGTTGAGGAAAGCCTCGACCATGTGTCTCGCTCAAAGCTTTTGAGGGCGTGTTGCACGGCGTGGCTTTTCACGAGATAGTGTCCAGCGATTGTCCGTTCACGGATAGTTTCGATGTCCACGTATCATTCCTGGTTCCGGCTGTGCACCCAGATTATACCAAGTATGTTATCATTGGTCAAACCGTATGGTAGAATATAGGCAAGATGGGGCAAGGCTGAGATTATACCTGCCAAGTAAGGCCCAGCGCGTGACTGCCACCCCATGTTTGTACAGTGTGACAAAATCATGGCGGATGATTTCATGCCCAGCGAGATGTCAGTGGGCGACAGCGGCGGGCGGATGGCACGGCGTTTCTGGTAGAGATCGTTCAAGCTCCGTAGGTTCAAGAGATTCTATGCTTCACAGCCGGCTAGCCCTATGGCGGGGCAAAGAGTCCGATGAGTTCTGCCTGGGCCAAGACGTGTCCTTCCATGGCCGCCAGAACCTGGGCCATCGTTGCCTCCGCGGGCAGATCGAGGACCGCGTCCAAGGCGTACAGGGTGAACTTGTAGCGGTGCTCATTGCCCGGACAGGGACCATCGTAGCCGATCAGGTTGATGGCCGCCCCGCCGGGAAAGGTACCCTCGCCGTAAGGCGCAAAGTCGTTGACGCCCTGCAAGGATCCATCAGCCAGGCTGGCGTCACCCGGCACTCCTTCGGGCAGGCCGGTGGCCGTGGGCGGGATGTTATAGATCACCCAGTGGACGAATCCCGGCGGCTCCGAATCGGGATCGTCGACGAGCAACGCCAGGCTTTGCGTTCCCTCTGAGATTCCCACCCATTCCAGTGGTGGCGATAGGTTTTCGCCGAAACAACTGTATTTGATCGGGATCTCGGCGCCAGGCTCAAACGCGCTGCTGACGATTTCCATGGGGGGGATGGGGGTCGCCGTCGGCGGCTGGGGTGTAGGGCTGGGTGGCTCCGAGGTTGCCGTCGGCGGCTCGGGTGTGGGGCTGGGTGGCTCGGAGGTTGCCGTCGGCGGCTCGGGTGTAGGGCTGGGCGGTTCAGAGGTTGCGGTTGGCGGCTCGGGCGTGGCAGTCGGTGGGATCTCGGTTGGCGCAGCAGCTACCGTTGTTGCGGTGGGCTTGGCAGGGACTGCATCGGTCTCGGTCTCGGCTCCGCAGCCACTCAAGGCCAGGACAGGAACCACCACGAATAAGATGAACATAACCAGTCGTCTCATCTTCTCTCCTCCTTGCACAGACTTGGGCGTTCAGCCTGGGACCAAGGCTGGGTTTCTCTCGTCTGTATGGGTCCGGCGGCGACTCTTCCCATTGGCTTTCATTGGATCTGATAGCCTGCACAAACAGAATGTGAAGCGGATTGACACCAGTCCTGTCCCTGTTTGAGGGAAGATTATACCATGCTTTGCCCGGCGCGACAAGCGTCGCTGCGCGACAGCAGCGGGCGAATGGCGCAGCGCTTTTCGTTAAGGCTGGTTGGGTGTTGCAGATTCAAGGGGATCTATGCAGCAACGGGCGCGGCTTCGATTTGCTGTTCATTCTCGACGATGATCTGCGGGGCTGGACTGGGTTCAGGAACAGGCATCCCCATTTCTTGGAGCGGGGCGATGTGCTCCTCCATGCCCCACCTGGCCTGGTAGATATAGCCCTCGGTGGAATGCCCCACGCCCGTAAAACCCTCCAGATCTGGCGAGTAGAAGCCGAAAAAGGTCGGGTCTTCTGTGGCTTCGATGATCAGAGCGTATTTCAGATCTAGCATCTGACTAGTCCCGCTTCCCTTTCAATCCCGCAGCTTTCAAGATGGCGTTTTACATGCCGGTGGGTACCTCCCGCGAACCATGATAATCCACCCGGATCAGGCGCTCCACACCGGCTTGGCATAGTAGCGGATGGAGCCTTTTTCTTTCGCAAGTTCAAAGCAGTGGCGCGCCAGGAGCTTGACCAGTTCGCTGAATTGCACGTATCCTACTTCTATTCAAAACTATACCACGTTTGCCTTGTCGGACATAATCAGAAGGGGCAGCCCCGAGGATTCCGGGCTGCCCCTCATAAACGTTGCAACGTCCTGGGCCTAGATCGTGATTGTCGAAGGCACGCTCAGCAGGGTCTTCATGTAGTTGGCCCGCTCAAAGGCCGTTGGCTCGGCGACCGCTTTCTGGCTGAGGCTGCCCTTCATCTGGGTCACCGATTCGTATTCGTGCTCCTCCATCCATGCAGTGACGCCGCCCAAGAGGTCGGCGATGGGGTCGATGCCTGTCTTGAGCAGCACCGAGCAGACGTTGGCCACGTCGGCGCCGGCCATCAGGGCCTTGATGACGTCCTCGGAGGTGTGGATGCCGGTCGTCAAGGCCATTGAGGCGTCGATGTGGCCGTAGAGGATGGCTACCCAGCGCAGCGGCAGGCGCATTTCCGACGAGGTGCTGAGCACCAAGTTCGGCCTGACCTCCAGCTCCTCGATGTCCAGGTCGGGCTGGTAAAAGCGGTTGAACAGGACCAGGGCGTCGGCACCCTCGGCGTCGAGCATCGAGGCCATGTGGGGCATGGCGCTGAAATAGGGACTGAGCTTCATCGCCACCGGGATGGACAGGTCCTTCTTGACGCCCTTGAGCAGCTTGACGTACAGGTCTTCGACGTCGTAGCTCATCAGGTGAAAGTCGGTGGGGATAAAGTAGACGTTCAGCTCCACCGCGTCGGCGCCGGCCTCTTCGAAGCGCTTGGCATAGTTCGTCCAACCGCCGGGCGTGATGCCGTTGAGGCTGGCGATGATGGGGATGTCCACGGCCTCTTTGGCCAGGCGGATGTGCTCCAGGTACTCGTCGGGCTCGCGTCGGTAGTCCTGGATCGGCGGAAAGTAGGTCAGGGCCTCGCGGTACATGTCGGTGCCGCGCTCCAGATAGTAGGCCAGGGCCTCGGCTTCCGTTTCGATCTGCTCCTCAAAGAGGGAGTGCAGGGTCACCGCCCCCGCGCCGGCATCCTCCATACGTTTGATGTTGTCCAGCTCGGCCGACAGCGGCGATGCCGACGGCACGACGGGGTTTTTGAGCTCCAGGCTCATGTAGGTGGTGCTCAGATCGACCATTTCGTGATTCCTTTCTTGTTTGGGTATCGGGAATCGGGTACCAGGAATCGGGAATCAGGTACCTGGTTCCCCGATACCTGATACCCGGTACCCGATTTCCTAGTACTCCAGCGACGCCAACTGCTCGTACATGCGCCAGCGCTCGTCCACGTCCTTCTGCGCCAGCTTGAGCAGCCGCTCGGCGCGGTCGGGATCGGTCTGGGTCAGCATGCGGAAGCGGGTTTCGTTGTAGGCATAATCGCGGAGCGGGATCTTGGGCGCCCGCGAGTCGAGCTGCAAGGGATTCTTGCCCTCGTCGGCCAGGCGCGGATCGTAGCGGTAGAGCACCCAGGCGCCCGAGTCCACGGCTTTTTTCATCTGGTCAAAGCCTTCGCGCATGTTGATGCCGTGGGCAATGCAGGTGCTGTAGGCGATGACCAGGCTCGGGCCGTCGTAGGACTCGGCCTCGACCAGGGCTTTGACCGTCTGTGTGTCGTTGGCTCCCATAGCCACCTGCGCGACATAGATGTTGCCGTAGGTCATCGAGATGCGGCCCAGGTCCTTCTTGGGTAGGGGCTTGCCGGCCGCCGCGAACTTGGCCACCGCGCCCCGGGGTGTCGCCTTGGACATCTGGCCGCCGGTGTTGGAATAGACCTGGGTGTCGAGGACCAGCACGTTGACGTCGCGGCCCGAGGCCAGGACGTGGTCCAGGCCGCCGTAGCCGATGTCGTAGGACCAGCCGTCGCCGCCCAGGATCCAGACCGAGCGCTTAGTCAGCACGTCGGCGATGCTCAGGAGCTGCTTCGCCTCGGGCGTGTCGACATCGGCCAGCTTTTCCTTGAGCGTGGCAACGCGGGCGCGCTGGGCGGCGATGTCGGCCTCGGTCACTTGCTCGGCGCCGAGCAGATCGTCGGCCAGATCGTGGCCGAGGGCGTCGCGCAGCCCAGCCACCAGCTCGCGGGCGTACTCGGTTTGCTTGTCGATGGTCAGCCGGAAGCCAAAGCCGAACTCGGCATTGTCCTCAAAGAGGCTGTTGGACCAGGTCGGCCCCCGCCCGTTTTCGTCCACGGTGTAGGGCGTGGTGGGCAAGTTGCCGCCATAGATCGAGGAGCAGCCGGTGGCGTTGGCGATGAGCGCCCGGTCGCCAAAGAGCTGGGTTAGCAGCTTGACGTAGGGCGTCTCGCCGCAGCCGGCGCAGGCGCCCGAATACTCGAACAGGGGCCGCAGCAACTGCGAACCCTTGACCGACGTCGTCTTGACCTGGGCGCGGTCGTACTCGGGGATGCTCAGGAAAAAGTCATAGTTCTCGCGCTCTTGGGCGCGGAGCGGCGGCTGGGGCGCCATGTTGATGGCCTTGCGCTTGGGCTGGGTCTTGTCCTTGGCCGGGCAGACCTCGACGCACAGGCCACAGCCGGTGCAGTCCTCGGGCGCCACCTGGATGGTGGCGACCATCCCGTCAAAGTCGCGGCCCCGGGCCTCGGCCGATTTGAAGGTCTCTGGCGCGTTTTCCAGCAGGGCCGGATCATAGATCTTGAAGCGGATGGTGGCGTGGGGGCAGGCGATGGCGCACTTGGCGCACTGGATGCAGATGTCGGGCTCCCAGACCGGGATCTCCAGCGCGATGTTGCGCTTCTCCCACTGGGTCGTGCCCGAAGGATAGGTGCCGTCCACCGGCAGCGCCGAGACCGGCAGCGAGTCGCCCTTGCGGGCCATGATGGTGGCCGTCACTTCCTGGACGAACTCGGGCGCCTCGGCCGGAACCACAGGCGGCATCTCGATGTCGCTCGTGACTTGCTCCATTGTCTCGACGCGAAAGAGGTTGGCCAGGGTCATGTCCACCGCCGCAAAGTTCTTTTTGACGACGGCCTCGCCGCGTTTGCCGTAGGTCTTTTTGATGGCATCCTTGATGGCGGCAATGGCCTCGTCGCGGGGCAGCACCTTGGACAGGGCAAAGAAGGCGGTCTGCATAATCGTGTTGATGCGCACGCCCATGCCCGTTTCCTTGGCCACGCGATAAGCGTCGATGACGTAAAGTTCCAGGTCCTTGTCAATGATCTGCTGCTGGACCCCTTTGGGCAGCTTGTCCCAGACCTCGCTGGGGCCGTAGGGCGCGTTGAGCAGGAAGGTGGCGCCCGGTTCGGCGTCGGCCAGCATGTCGAATTGCTCCAGGAAGAC
>JASFTJ010000009.1:0-13331 GCA_050053615.1 Anaerolineae bacterium
CTGAAGAAGCAGCTTTCCGTGCCGCTTCGCGACGAAGTGGCAGCCCAGTTCATCCTGCCCCGCCGCCGCCCCACGCGGCCGTTGGATGATGAGGAGCAGGAGATTTGGAACAAGGTGGCGAATGGACCGGTTGCGCTCTCGGCGCTGGTGCACGAGGCCCGCTACGGGACGATGGTACTGCGTCGCATCAAGCATCTGGTTGCCGAGCGGCTGGTGCTGCGAGCTGGGTTTACACCCACCGACGCCTTGCACGCCCTGGGCCGCCTGAAGCTGTGGCACGCCGGGGCAGCACGGCTGGGCGCCGAGATCCTGGCCGCGCATCGCACAAGAAGCGGCCCGTCCTCTGGCCGTGCACAGGGTACTCCGCAGGACCGACACGAGGTCGACAACCTCTGCCGCGAGGTGGTGGAAGGTATATCGGACCGGGTGTCCACTGCCTTGCTGACAAAAGCTGTCAGTGATGAATCGCATCTGCCCACGTGGGAGGAGGAACCCACGGCGGCCCTCCTGCTGTCCCGCGCTCTGAACGGCGCGGATGAGGTCGATTTGGCCTGCACCCTGACGCTACGCCCTCCGGTGGTGGCTATCGGCGCGCCAGTGGAGGCGTACATGCCGCGTGTATCCGAACAGTTGCACACCCGACTGGTCATCCCGCCCCACGCTGAGGTGGCCAACGCCGTAGGAGCCGTGGCGGGCGGGGTGATCCAGCATCATCGGGTGCTCATCACCCCCCTGGACGAGGGGGAAGGCCTGCGGGTCCATCTGCCGGAGGGTGTGCGCGATTTTCGCGACTTGGAGAACGCAGTGGCCTTTGCCCGGCAGCAGATGGAGACCTGGATGGCCGATCTGGCTCGACAGGCCGGCGCTGCCCAGGTCGAGGTGCAGATGGCGCGCGAGGACCGCGAGGTGCTGGTCAAATCCGGCTGGGGGGATCGGCTCTACTTGGGCACCGAACTAGTCTTTACCGCTGCCGGGCGACCCAGTCCGGCGGTGTGAGATGGCACGGCCCTCACCCCCAGCCCCGTTCCCTCTTCCGCTCCGTTCACGCCAGAGGGAGAGGTTAGGGGGTGGAGTGAGGGCCAGGGAGACAAAACCGTGAAGAGGTTCATCGGAGTGGCCGGTAACGTAGGCGTGGGCAAATCCACGCTGACCCGACTGTTGAGCGAGTACCTGTGCTGGGAGCCGTTTTACGAGGCTGTGGACGACAACCCCTACCTGCCTGACTTTTACAAGGACATGCGTACCTGGGCCTTTCACTCCCAGATCTATTTCCTGTCGCGGCGGCTAGGCCACCACCGTCAGATTGTCGAGCGGCCCGGCACCGTGGTTCAGGACCGCACGGTCTATGAGGACGCCGAGATCTTTGCCCGCAACCTCTACCTCCAAGGCAACATGAGCGAGCGGGACTGGCAAAGCTACTGGGAACTGTACCAGACGGTCATCACGATCCTGCCGCCGCCCGATCTGGTGATCTACCTCCAGGCGTCAGTGCCGATTTTACAGGAACGCATCCGCCAGCGCGGCCGCGATTATGAGCAGGCAATAGCCATCGAATACCTGACGCAGCTGAACGAGCTGTACGACAGGTGGGTGGAGGGGTTCAGTCTGTGCCCGGTGTTGACGGTACCCACTGATGATCTGAACTTTGTGACTGTCAACTCGCACCTGGAGCTGATCGCCAGCCGAGTGCTGGACAAATTGCACGGCAAGGAAGTGGTTGTGTTCGAATGACGGTCACGGGGTCCACCCTGGTTTGTCTTGCACTTTGCGCCGCATTGAGGTAGAATCCACTACGAGATGAAGGACTGCTTTTCTTTTTTCAGCGAGGGAAAGGGGTGTACCCGTTTTCTCTCGACTGCCCTTTTTTCAGGGCAGTCTGATTATGAATAGATAGAATTGGGCCCGAGTATGTCTTGCATCAAGTATGGTCACCTGAAAGTCAGGAGGAATGCAGGAAGGTTGTGGAGATGACAACAAACGTATTCGACGTACTGACCGAACGCGGTTTTATCGAGCAAATCTCGGACGCGGAGGGGATCCGCGCCGCTGTGGAACAGCCGATCACATGCTACATTGGTTTTGACCCCAGCGCCTCCAGCTTTCATGTAGGCAGCTTGGTGCCCATGATGGCCCTGGCCCACATGCAGCGCCACGGTCACCGGCCCATCGCTGTCATGGGCGGCGGCACGGGCATGATCGGTGATCCCAGCGACAAGGACGAAATGCGCAAGCTCATGTCCGTGGAGCAGATCGACGCCAACCTCGTCACGCTGAAGGAACAGATGGCCCAGCTGCTTGACTTTTCCGAAGGGCAGGCGCTGATGGTCAACAATGCTGACTGGCTCCGGTCGCTTCATTACCTGAAATTCTTGCGGGAGATCGGTCGCCACTTCAGCGTGAACCGGATGTTGGCTTTCGAGGCCTACCGGAGGCGCTACGAGAGCGAGGGTGGGCTGAACTTTCTTGAATTCAACTATATGTTGCTCCAGGCCTATGACTTTTTGCACCTATACCGAGAGTACAGCTGCGTGCTCCAGATGGGCGGCAACGACCAATGGGGGAACATCCTGGCTGGTGTAGACCTGATCCGCCGCGTCGAGGGCAGGCAAGCGTATGCCGCGACCTTCCCATTGCTCACTACCAACTCGGGCGCCAAGATGGGCAAGACTGCCGAGGGTGCTGTCTGGCTCGACCCCAAACTTATGTCACCCTACGAATACTACCAGTACTGGATCAACACCGAGGATGCCGACGTGGAACGATTTCTGGCTCTGTTCACCTTCCTGCCGATGGCACGCGTGCGAGAGTTGGGTAGCCTGACCGGCGCCGACATCCGCCGGGCCAAGGAGGTGTTGGCCTTCGAAGCGACCGCGATCCTCCACAGCAAGACAGCAGCCCGCGAGGCCCAGGACGCCTCCCGCAAGCTCTTTGATCAGGGTGTCGTGAGTGATGCAGTGCCCACCACGGAAATCGAAGTGGACGTGCTGGAGACAGGCATCCCGGCCCCTGAGCTCTTTCAGCAGGTAGGCCTCAGCCGATCACGGAGCGCGGCCCGGCGTCTTATTCAGCAGGGAGGCGCCTATGTCAACGACGAACGTCTGACCAGCGTCGAGGATGTGATCACTGTCGACCACCTGGATGATGGGGGAATTCTCCTGCGGGCTGGGAAGAAACGCTATCATCGCGTGGTGGTGCGGTGACGAGGAACAGGAGACCCATTCCAAAGGGCCTGAGAGGGTTCATCCTCTCAGGCCCTTGTCTGTCACTGCCTCTAGAAGAGTCGGTTTAGCGGGAAAACGAGAGTCTCATCTTTCCCTTGGTTCCCCTTCTTCAGGCTGCCAGCTGTGAACCACCTAGATTTTAGCCCAGTCCCACTGCTACGTCCCTCTTGCTCTGCCAGATCGACCAGACAACCATCGCCGCCAGGATAGCCGTCACGATCCAGATCCCCGCCTGGCCTCGACCCTCGACGATCAGGGGCGCAGCCAGCAGGCTCACCAAGTTGACCACCTTGATCATCGGGTTCAGCGCTGGACCGGCCGTGTCTTTGAGCGGATCGCCTACGGTGTCACCTTCAACGGCTGCCTTGTGGGCCGGAGATCCTTTGCCGCCATAGTGTCCATCCTCCACGTACTTTTTGGCATTGTCCAGCGCGCCACCGGCGATGGCCATAAACACCGCCAGGAGCTGGCCCGACACGATGACACCGGCCAGGAACGTACCCAACGCCTCGACCTGAAAGACTAGGCCCACCAGCAGCGGCACCCCCACCGACAGGACAACCAGACTCACCAGCTCCTTCTGCGCCGCAGCGGTGGCAATGCTCACCACTTTGTCGTACTCTGGCGTCTTGGTGCCTTCAAGCACGCCGGGGATCTTGAACTGACGGCGGACCTCGTTTACTACCAGGTTCGCGCCTCGAGAAACGGCTCGCAGGCAGAAAGCGGAGAAAATAAAGGGTAACGCTCCCCCCAGCAGGAAGCCGATGGTGCCATTGAGCGTCGAAACCGGGATACCTCGATCTAGCAACTCGGTCACTGACATACCCGGATAGGAGAGGGTCAGTGCGTCAGCCACAAAGGAGAAGAAGAGAGCCGTAGCTGCCACGACGGCCGAAGCAATGGCGACCTGCTTGGTGATGGCCTTGGTCGTGTTGCCCACCGCGTCTAGCTCGGCCAGCAGCTCCCAGGCCTTTTCCCCGACACCGGCCATCTGGCCGATGCCGTTGGCGTTATCGGCGATGGGGCCGTAGGAGTCCATGGCTACATTGTTGCCGGTGTGGGAGAGCATGCCGATACCAACCATGGCCACGCCGTAGAGCATGTAAATGAGAGACTGGTCGTAAAAGATGACAAAGCTGGCGCCCAGCGCGACCACAATGGCGACTAGGCTCCAGACGCTGGCCTCCATGCCCACCGCCAGACCCGACAAAATCGTCGTCGCCGAACCGGTTTGCGTGGATTCGGCGATTTCCTGCACCGGTTTCCGCTTCACCGAGGTAAAGAGGGAGGTCAGCGGATTAAAGACTACTGCCAACCCCACACCGATGGCGTTCAGCGTCGCCAGTTGCCACTCACCAGCATAGAACCACGAGAAGAGGAAAGCAAAAATGATGGTGTTCAAAGATGACACCTCGTAGGAACGGAACATCGCTTCCTCGGCGTCCTTGGCTCGCAGGAACTTGATGGGGAAATTCTCCCAGATGGGCACAGTAAAGGTCCCCAGGATGGAAGAGATCACACCGATGGCCCGCACAATGAGAGGATACACAATCCAGAATGTATCGCCCGTCTCGCGCAATAAGAACAACCCAAGAATCAGGGTCGAGACAATGGTCACCTCATAGCTCTCAAAAATGTCGGCGGCCATTCCGGCACAGTCCCCCACATTGTCGCCCACCAGGTCAGCCACGGCAGCTGCGTTGCGCGGATCATCTTCCGGCAGGCCATGCTCCACCTTGCCCACCAGGTCGGCACCCACATCAGCGGCCTTGGTATAGATGCCACCGCCGATCCGCATAAAAAGCGCCACCAACGTACCACCAAAACCAAAGCCCAGCAAAGCATCGGGGGCCGCCTTGCCAAAGATCATAAAGATGATGGTGCCCCCCAATAAGCCTAGGCCATCGGTCAGCATGCCGGTGAAGGTACCAGCGCGGTAGGCCACTGTCAGCGCGCCATTGTAATTCTCTCGCACAGCCTCGGCCGAGACGCGAATGTTGCCCTCAATGGCTACCCGCATGCCCAGCTGTCCAACGAGGGTCGAGAAAGAAGCCCCCACAACGAAGGCCAACATCCGCCCGATGCCGATCCAAAGCTGAGCCGCTTTCACATCGTGGTTGAACATTTCCAGTGCTTGCTCGGTCGGCCTGACCACGTAGACACTGAAGAACAGCACCACGGCCAGCAAGCCTAGGATGGGCAGGATCGTTCGCAACTGCCGCTGCAGATAGGCATCGGCGCCGGCCTTTATGCCTTGCCAGACCTTCTGCATCTCCGGGGTGCCCTTGTCGCGCCGTAGTGTATCGCGCCAGAGCCAATAGGCGTAGCCTAGGCTGATAAAGGCAACTATGATCACGCCCCAGAGCATACTTTGCTCCAAACTACTCAGTTCCGCCATGAATTCTATCCTCCTTGGATTGGGATGTGAGATGTCGCGCCCCACTCCGGTGTGACCGGGTAACTCAAGAGTTCAAAAAAGTTATGAGCTTTCCGGCTTCGCCAGTGGCGAAAACGCGCCATATTCTACAGGAGATAGAAGGAAAAGTCAAGTGTACCCGAACACCCCCGGCACATAGAGCGTTTTTTCAGTCTTCTGGATAGTAGACGCGCCCCTCTGATTGACTTACGAATCGTCCTGGACACAGGTTCGCAGATTTCACGGACATACATACTTGGGCATCAATGTGAATCCGCAAAATCCGTGTCCGGTGTATGCTTCCCATCAAGTGAAGGCTGGGTTATGTCACTCAACCAGGGGCCGAACCTCAGAATTGGGGCAAATTGGGGGGTAGACTTTTGGCGATTTCGTGGTATAATGGTTGGGGAGTCACTCACGCTTTCCCACTTGACTCGTGGGGAGGCTTTGCGTGTAAACTTGAATCATTGATCCGGGATG
The DNA here is from genome assembly GCA_050053615.1 of Anaerolineae bacterium. Taxonomy (GTDB): domain Bacteria; phylum Chloroflexota; class Anaerolineae; order JAAYZQ01; family JAAYZQ01; genus JASFTJ01. The sequence goes on from JASFTJ010000009.1 coordinate 6,118, forward strand.
AGAACCTGACTGCGTTCAAGGGCGTTACTTTGGAGCATAGACATTGGAAAATTCCGATATTCCTAGACCGCATGGGATAGGTAGAGTGGTTATGATGCACCCCGAAATAAACTCTCTCCCCCGTTTCTGGCGCATCACCCGTGCCCCCCCGCTCTTGTGGAACCCAAAGAGTGAGGAGTACAGTTGGCTTCTGAAAGCCCTGCGGGGTCGGGACCTAGACTGACGAAGGGGCTACGATGTGTTGCCGTCGCGTCATTCGCCACGATGCACTTCTCAGCACGGATCACGGGCTGTTCTCTGGGGTATGGCGCGCCCGAATGGATGTAGCAGAGGTTACTGACTGTAGAGAAAGGGTAGACATACAATGATGGTGCTTTGGCAAGGCCTATCCTCACCAGCAGCGGTCCCAGAGTAACATGGAAGCAGCAAGGTGGAAATGATGCTCGCCCGCTGGGCGCCATGCCGGTGAACTCGTTAACGAGAAGCCTAGCCGAGCGAGATCGTTCATATTTGCGGCAGATGTAGCCGCTCTTTGAATCGAGTGGAGGAACAGAGTTAGGATGACAGAAGCGGGCTCGGAGAAAACAGACCAAGTTACCGCCTCGGTAGATGAGCAAGAAGAGCCGACCGCCATCGAGCAACTACTAAAGCTCGGTGGAAATCAGGGTTACGTTACCTATGACGACATAATGGAGGCGATTCCCGAGGCTGAACTACATATAGAGCAATTGGAGGAAGCTCTGGCTACTCTTTTTGAGCAGGGGATAGAGGTTACGGACTCGGAAGCAGAGGAAACTTTTCCTCCAAAGAAGGCTGAAGAGAAAAAAAAGTCCGAGGAGAGTTCGCAAGCGGAGGTAGACTTGACTGCGATTGACGTGGATGACTCTATCAGTCTGTATCTGAAGGAAATCGGGCGCATCCCCCTGTTGACGGCCGAACAAGAGGTGTCACTGGCCAAACGAATGGAAGCAGGGAGAAACGCAAAGAAAGAATTCAGCAAAGACAAGAACCTAAGCGAGGAAGAACGCGAGAGGCTGAAGGAGATCATCAGGGATGGCATGGCCGCCAAGGAGCATCTCACCAAAGCCAATTCCCGATTGGTGGTGAGTGTGGCCAAAAAGTATGTGGGACGAGGTGTCCCTTTCCTTGATCTCATCCAGGAAGGGAACATCGGTCTCATCCGGGCTGTCAAAAAGTTCGACTACACCCGGGGGTACAAATTCTCCACATACGCTACCTGGTGGATCCGCCAAGCGGTAACCCGGGCCATTGCTGACCAAGGTCGCACCATTCGCGTGCCGGTTCACATGTACGAACAGATTAACCGCCTGGCTCGGGTCTCCCGCCAGTTGGTCCAGGAATTGGGCCGCGACCCAACGACGGAAGAGATTGCCACAGAATTGGGGGTCAGCCCCAAGAAAGTGGAACGCACCATCAAAGTTTCACGGCGTCCACTTTCGCTGGAGATGCCGGTGGGGGATGAGGGTGACAGTTTCCTGGGCGACTTTATCGAAGACAACGAATCTCCTCCACCCACCGACCGGGCCTCACAAGAGTTGCTTCGGGAGCAGATTGACGACATCTTTTCTTCACTCACACCGCGCGAAGTGCGGATTTTGCAGCTGCGCTTCGGCCTGGTAGACGGCTATAGCTACACCTTGGAAGAGGTGGGGCAAAAGTTTGGCGTGACTCGAGAGCGCATCCGTCAGATCGAGGCCCAGGCATTGGGCCGCTTGCGCCATCCCAGCCGCAGCCGCAAGCTGCGTGACTTTTTATCGTAAACAGAACCTGTCGTTCTTTTGCCGCGCGACGAAGGCGTCCCGGTTCCCGGGACGCCTCGGATTTTGAGCAAATCGTCGATTGGCAACAAGAACACCGGACCGATCCTATCATCGCCAGGCGGGCTTCCTTTCGGGCCAGATGGCATCACCTTGCAGATATCGACGGCTGTCTTGCAAGCAAGTCAGCCAAGGGAAGGATATTGCTAGACATGCTCCGCTGAGACGATTCCTTCCAGCGGGGTCATCGACAGCCACGAAAGAACGCCTTGCGATCTAGAAGAGTACAAATCCTATGAGCAAAAAACGCAAGCGTCGGACCGGGACCGCTTCCGCGAAGAAGAAACGACAGCGGACGGACTGGACCTCGAACGCAATTCCGATCGTCGTAGGCCTCGTTGTGGTGGTCATCATTGTCGGCGCGATTATCTCGCTCGAGCGTCGCCAGTCAGAGGCCTTTGGCAATCCGGGAGGTGGCGCCGAGTCCGTGGCAACCGCTCAACCGTTGTCCACAAGCCCCCTCCCCTATCCTGATGTGCCCCGCATCTCCTTGCAAGAGGCACAACAAAAGCTGAATCAGGGCCAGGCCGTGCTGATAGACGTCCGCAGCAAATCGTCCTACGACAAGGCACATGCCGCGGGTGCCCTTTCCATCCCGGAAGCAGAAATCAGTGCCCGTTTGGACGAGTTGCCACACGACAAAGACATCGTCCTCTATTGTACCTGAAGCCGGGAGCAGCAAAGTGCCCGTGTGGCACAAAAGTTGATGGACCAAGGATTTACCAACGTTGCTGCGCTACTGGGTGGGTTCGCAGCCTGGCAGCAAGCCGGATTGGCTGTAGAGACATCGACCCCCTGAACAAGGACTGTAAAAGGCCATCTGTTTCCAGTTCTGATGAGCAAGGGCTACTCCTCTGGTGAAGACAAAGCCGGGGATAGCGCAACAATTCTGAAGGGGTGATGTCAACCCACTTGGGTGAGCAAGGTCTACCCGAAGTACGAGATACAGCATCCGGTCTATGCAGGTTGGGTGCTGTTGTTTTTTGCCATAAAAGTAGCGTTTCTGCTTTCATTACGCTGTTTGGCTTCCGAATTCCAACAATAGAAAGAAACGCCATGTTCTATTCTACCATAGGTAGGCCTGAAGACGTTTCGCCGCTACGAGCCGAACTGGTCACTCTGAGCGGCATTCGGCTGAATAGGCCGGGGCAGACGCCCTTTGATCCGGTCTCCCTCTTTTTGTGTTGCTTGTTGCGTTGGGAAAAGGGGCTGGGTTGGAGAGACCTGGCCAAGCTCCTGGCTGGTCCCGAGGGAGATTGCTGGCGACGACCGACGAATATCACCTCGCTGTGAGCATTCTAGCGCGAGCCGTCAAGGCGGCGTCCCTGGGGGCATTTGATCCCGCGCCGTCTTTTCCATCTATGCTGGTCACGCCCTACTCTAGCCAAAGTCTGGGTTCCTGCAGGGGATCATGGATTCTAAGCAGACTCTAATCTTTTTCGAAGCGATTTCTAAGTGACCACCCATCCACAACTTCGTATTTTCGTGTATAATGCTTCTAGGCAATAGGAATAGGAGCATGGGGAATATGCCTGCAAGACCCGTACACCAATGTCAATGTTCAATTTGCCAGCAAGCAGGAGAGCACCCTGTGAAAAGGCTACACCACCAGATGAATTTGTTTCTAAGTCGTCTGGATGAGCAGCAGAGGCGGTGGTACGTTGCTCTGGAAGCCAAGAAGCTGGGACGTGGTGGCCCCACCCGGATGTCCCAGATCACAGGAATGCACGTTGACACAATTCGTCGAGGGCGAAGGGAGCTGGACAACTCGCTGTCTGGCCGCCCGGTGGATCGCGTCCGCTTACCTCCTTCCAGGAAGAAACGACGGTCGAATGGACGCGGGGGGCGCTGAGGATTATCATATCGCCAGGGAATCTGCGAATCCTGCGAAACAAGTACGTGACAGTCGCTGGCACGCGCCCAAGTAGCTGTCTGAACGCCACGCCGGTGCAGAGCCGCAGCAAGCAGGGTCAGGTTCTATATCTGTCACAGGATTGCACATCCTACTGGTTCCCCGCCACTGGAAATGGAGCTTCCAGCCCAGCGGCCGCCGTCGCCCCAAATAGCTGATGTGCTAGTGCAAACGCTAGACAGGATGGCCGACGGGCGTTTCCCGAACGCCTACAGCTTTTGACTGGCAGACATACGGGGGCGTCAGAAGTGTAGTGTCACCTACTGGAAGCCCTCTGTGACTTCATCCACTCAGATGTACCTTGTCCTACGGGGACGACTGAAAGGTCAACATTCTGAGTACTGAGCGGCGGGAAGTAGGTTATCCTGAACAAGAGTGAAAGCCTATGAACAGAATGCGTTTTTTGGTAATCATCCTTATTATCTGGCTACTTTTTTTCTTCAGCATCGAGCGGCTGGTAGGAGCCATCAACATTTCACGTGTCGCCTATCCGTTCGCGCCGCTTATGGCTATTCTGACGATCCTCATCCCCCAATTGCGTAGAGCACCTTTGTGGATCTTGCTGGTGGTGCCTATCCCAGTGTTCTTGGTACTCAAGGCCTGGGCTGGCTATGAACTGTGGGCTGCGGCGTTTCCCTTGACCGTAACAGAAGTGTGCACGATCGCCGTAACAACAATTCTGGCACATTGGGTGGGCAATGGATTGAGTGAGTTTGAAAGCGCTGTTGCCCACATCACGATTGGGCAAGCTGCCACGCTCCCTGAATCATTTTCCACCGATCAAGCCGAGATGTATCGGGAAGTGAAACGGGCAAGGCATCACCAACGCCCCTTATCGCTGATGGCCATTGGGATTGAGGAGGCTTCGATCCAAGTCGCTCTGGAACGTATGGTACAAGAGGCCCAACAGGCGATGATGAGGCGCTACGTTCTGTCTGATGTGGCCCGGGCGCTGTGTGGTGAGCTAGAAGACTATAATATTGTCGCCCAGGGAGAGGGTCACTTTCTGGTGTTACTGCCAGAGGCATCACCTCAGAACGTGAATGAATTGGTCACCAAGCTTTGTACAGTCGTGTCCGAACAGGTGGGAGTGTCGCTCCGAATTGGCACAGCATCTTTTCCTAGCGATGCCGTGACCTTTGAAAGTCTGGTAGAGAAAGCCAGTAGTGAGATGCAGCAAAAGCTAAGACCGGAACACTCTCCCCGGTCTCGGAACTTGGCAGTCAAACATCAAACTACATAGGAGCCGTGGAGGAGACTCATGGACTTTACCGTCATCAATCGACCCAGAGTGTTTCCGTACCGAAGGGGATATCGAATCGCCAAAAGGGTGATGGATATTGGCCTCTGTCTATTGGTGCTTCCATTCGCCCTGCCTTTGATGGCAATAATCGCTATTTTGATCTATCTGGATTCGCCGGGGCCGGTGCTCTTTGTGCAACGGCGCACCGGCAAAGGCGGCAAACGATTCCGCATGTACAAGTTCAGAACGATGGTACCCAACGCGGAAGAGTTAAAGGACAGGTACGCTCACCTGAATGAACTCAGCTTGCCGGATTTCAAAATCACCAACGACCCGCGGATCACCAAAGTGGGCACGCTTCTGCGCAAAACCAGTCTGGATGAACTGCCCCAGCTGTTCAACATCCTCAAAGGAGAGATGAGTTGGGTGGGTCCCCGGCCTACGTCGTTTAGCGCCGATACTTACCAACTCTGGCATACCGAGCGCTTGGAGGTGATGCCTGGCCTCACTGGTCTCTGGCAAGTGGCCGGCCGCAGCAATGTGGATTTCGACGAGCGGTTGAAGCTGGACATTGAGTATATACAGCAGCAGAGTCTATGGTTTGACCTTCAGATTCTGATCCGCACGGTGGGAACTGTTCTATCACAGAAAGGCGCCCATTAATTGGATAGCATAAGGGACTAACCCCAACAGCCTTGGGAAAAAGCGGATCTGTGCACAAGGAGAGATTTTCATGGAAGTAGGCGTCTGCATGATCTGTACCGAGTTTTATCCCCTGGTGGGTGGAATGCAGACGCATACGCTGCAGCTGTCTCGTCACCTGCAGCGTCACGGTGTCCATGTCACAGTGATGACGCGGCATTATGATAATCTGCCGTCCTTCGAGCGCGTAGATGGCGTCGATGTTCACCGAGTATTCACTTGGAATCGCTCATGGGCTGGTGCGTCCCTGAGCTTTACATTGGCATCCATTCAGTTTCTCATCCAACAGCGAGCCAAGTATCAGATCATTCATAGCCACCAGGTCTACTCTCCTGCGACCATTGGCCTGATTGGACAAAGCCTCTTGGGGAAAAAGCTGGTTGTCAATCCACATCGCGGAGGCTACCTGGGAGATGTGTACCGGTTATCTGAGCGCCGCTTCGGCCAGCAGCGATTGGCTTTGCTCAGAGATAAAGCAGACTGTTTCATTGTCATCAGCCGGGAGATTGAAAAAGAACTCCAGCAGATTGGCGTACCGCAGAGCAAACTCAAGTTTATCCCAAACGGCGTGAACACCGATCACTTTGTGCCTGTGGAGGACAGAAGAAAAGAGCACCTCAAGCAAAGGCTCGATCTGCCCAAAGGTCCAATCGTCGCTTTTGTAGGTCGTCTGGTACCGGCCAAGAACGTGAGTCTCCTGGTCGATCTCTGGGAACGGTTCCCCGATACAGGCGCCCACTTGCTGATTCTGGGTGATGGTCCCCGGCGTGCATCACTTGAAAACTCATGCCAGGACAAAGGTCTCACAGACAAGGTCCTGTTCACAGGCAACGTCGAAAACGTAGCCCAGTATTTACAGTGCAGTGATATATATGTCCTCCCATCTCTCACAGAGGGACTGCCTGTCGCCTTGCTTGAGGCCATGGCTTGCTCTCTGCCTGTAGTCGCTTCGTCGGTCGGCGGCGTGCCGGAGCTTCTACAGGATGGTGTCAATGGTTTCCTCGTCTCGCCCGGCAACGCCCAAGATTTCCATGACAAGCTCGCGACTCTGCTGGTTGATCGAGAATTGCAGCATAAAATGGGGAGCCAAGCCCGACAAACGATACTGTCGAATTATTCTCTGAGCACGATCTCTGAGCGATACCTAGCGCTCTACAAGGACTTGCTCAACCAAAATTAAGCGAGGGGGGTCGATAGCATGGAAATCAAACGTTATCTTGGCATTCTGCTAAAATGGTGGTGGATAGTAGCTATCTCATTTCTCGTTGTTCTCGTTGCCACCGTTGTATTCACCTATCTGCAACAACCTCTCTATGAAGCGAACGCAACCCTCTTGGTTACTCCTCGTCAGTCCCTCGACTCGTTTCGCGAAGCGCTGGATAGCCTAGCGACACTTGATCGAGACAGCATAGTGGCAACATATGCGCAGGTGGTCAATAGCCAGGCCATTCGTCTTGCAGCCTTTGAACAACTTCAAGTTCCAGCCAACAAGAAGCATGACATCACATACATCCTGGCA
>JASFTJ010000010.1:0-13286 GCA_050053615.1 Anaerolineae bacterium
AGGTGGATCGCCCGCGCGCGGTTGTGTACCACCAGACCCTGCAGCCCGGCGTCACTTATCAGCACGTTCGATCCCCCGCCCAATACTTGAAACGGCGCCTCGTGCTCCCAAGCCAGCACAGCAGCTGTACGTAATGTCTCGACGCTATCCGCCACAACCAACAGGTCCGCAGGACCGCCAATGCGGAATGCGGTGTAGCGGGCCAGGGGCTCGTTCGCTCGCACTGCCGAGGAGCCGAGAATGGCTTTTAATGCATCAGCTAGTTCAGGGTAGGGATCTTTGGCCACGCTGTTGCCGTCGCCTCTCTTTCACCTGTTCTTGCACCGTCTGTGTGCGTCTGTCCACGGCCCGTCTGCAAAAGGCCCTTTTCCGTTTGCGAACGTGGAGCAGGCGGTCCATCAAATCGGTGCTTCCCGGTAACCTAGTCAGGCCGTTATTTGGCCTGCTTTCCGATTGACTCATTCTGACCTCTTTGCTGCCCCGGGCTGACGCTCCAGAGTCTCCAGGCATTCCAGAACGCGCTCGCCGATCAGGTAGCTGTCGCCAGCCCCCAGGGTGAGGACGATATCGCCGGGTTGGAGGTGCTCGAGCAGCGCCACCGCCGCATCTTCCAGTGTCTCTACGTAGCGGGCATCAGGGTGGGGCGCGCGGTCTACCACGTCGCGCCCTGAGATGCCCAGGGTATCGTGCTCTCGCGCGGCATAGATTTCGGTCACCAGCACGTGATCGGCGTCCTCAAAGGCGGAGGCAAAGTCGTCCAGTAGCGTTGCCGTCCGGCTGTAGGTGTGGGGCTGGAACACCGCCCAGAGGGACCGCCCTGGGTACTTGAGCCGCGCTGCCGCCAAAGTGGCCTTGATCTCGGTGGGGTGGTGGGCATAGTCATCCACCACGGTGATTCCCGCGGCTTGGCCTTTGACCTCAAAGCGGCGGGCTGTACCCCGAAAGCGGGTCAGAGCTGCCGCTGCCGCCCCCAAGCCCACGCCGAGCTCGGCGCTGGCGGCCAACGCCGCCAAAGCGTTCAGCACGTTGTGCCGGCCCGGCAGCTGCAGGGCGCACGTTCCCAGCTGTTTCCCCCTACGCCAGACCTCAAAGGCTGCGTTGTTGCCCAACTGCACCCCCTCCGCCCACCAGTCTTGCTCCGAACTTAGGCCATAGGTCACGACCCGGCGCCCCTCGGCTTTCAAACGGTCTCCTAGCTGGCTCGCTTCTGCATCCTCCCCACAGATGATGAGCAATCCCTTGCTGGACACTTGTTCTGCGAATTGAGCGAAAGCGGTTCGCATTTCGTCAAAGGTCGGATAGCAGTCGGGGTGGTCGTGCTCCACAGTGGTGATCACGGCCACGTCGGGCTGCAGGCCCAGGAAAGTCCGATCGTATTCGTCGGCCTCGATGACAAAATGCGGCCCCTGGCCCGCCTGAGCGTTGGTCCCAAGGTTTTGCAGCAGCCCGCCGACGATAAAGGCTGGTTCCAGACCGACCTCGGTCAGGATCCAAGCGATCATGGCGCTGGTGGTGGTTTTGCCGTGAGCACCGGCCACGGCGACGGTGATCTTGCCTGCCGTCAGTTCGGACAGGAATTGCTCGCGCTTGACCACGGGCAGGTTCCGATTCCTTGCCTCGATCACTTCCGGGTTGTCGTCCGGCACGGCCGACGAGACCACGACGAGGTTTGCACCGGCGACCTGCTCCGCGCGGTGCCCGACAAAGACGGTGATACCCTCGGCGGTCAGCGCCTTGGTCAGGGCAGATGGATTCTGGTCGGATCCGGATACCCGGCAGCCCCAGCCGTTCAGCACGCGGGCGATGGCCGACAGCCCGATGCCGCCAATGCCTATCAGATGCACGTGAACGTTTTCTCGAAGCAAGTCCATTGTCCGGTCACCTATCTAAGCACAATGGCCAGCAGCAAGATCATGCCCAACACCAGCATGACGTAGGGACTGAAATCATCCATCAACGACACTGGCAAGTACTTGACCATGCCGGCGTGAAGCTCGGTCAGGTAGCTGCTGATCGCGATCTTGTCTCCACTCGTGCCCAGATCCACTTCGATGCCAAAATAGTTGGCTTTGTTGACCACATCCCAGATGGTGCCGATGATTAGGTAGCCGTTCAGCAATCCGCCCACCATTCCGAATAGGGCTTTGCCCGGACCGCCCAATTCCCTGACAGGAAACTGGAGCACGATGCCTTCGTACGAAATGAAGGCCACAAAGAGAATAGTCACTCCGTAGTACAGCGCGGCGCTGGTTCCCTCCGGAGCACCGGCCAACGGCCCGCTTTGCAGGGCGGGCGACAATCTCGCCAGAATCTGCGTCTCGATCACGTGCAGGGTGAATAGGCTGAGCAACAGAATGGTCGTAGCGCCCAGCTCTTTGCGCAGTCCGCGCACCGCCCCGATGACCGCAAAGGCGATGATCAAGGCAATCCAGAGGAACTCGACGGGTGTCATGGGGATATTCCCGTCTCACTCACTTGGCGTCGGGCAGCGAGCCACAGCCGCTCGGCGATCGCTTCGGCGGCGTCCGGTCGGGCCATGGCCCTGGTTGATTCTCTCATTCCGTTCAAGCTTTCCTCATCATTCAGTACTTCCAGCACGGTGGACACGAGTTTCTCGTCCAGCTCGGCGTCAGGCAGCACCCAAGCCGCACCGCTGCGCGCCATGTATTCGGCGTTGTGGTCCTGGTGCTGTCCCGCATGTGGGTAGGGCACGAGGACTGCCGGCAGCCCGGCGGCTGGCAGTTCGCCCAACGTAGCTGCGCCGGCTCGCGCCACGACCAGGTCGGCGGCCACCAGTGCCTGCGGCATGTTGTGCAAATACGTGTAATGATGGTACCTGCCCTTCATTTCTCCGGGCAGGCTCTTGGCGGACGCTGAGACCCAGGCGGTGTCAAGCCGTCCGCTGATGTGTACAATCTGGCAAACGGGCAGCAGATCGCGCAGTCCGGCGACCAGCGCCCGGTTGATGCTCCGCGCGCCCCGGCTGCCGCCAAAGACCAACAATGTCTTTTCCTCGGGATCCAGGCCCAGCGCCTCGCACGCCTGGACCTTATCGAGGGAGTAGACGTGGGGCCGCACCGGGTAGCCGGTGACCGTCACTTTTTCGCGGCGGAAATAGTGATACGACTCTTCGCTCGTCACCGCGATCTGCGTGGCGAATCGGCCTAGGAACTGGATGGCTCGACCGGGCACAATGTCCGGCAGATAGATGAGCACTGGCGTCCGCTGCATCCAGGCGGCCAAGGTCACGGCTACGCAGGCGTACCCGCCGGTGATCAGTACGGTGTCTGGCTTGAAACGGGCCAGGATGCGCCGCGCCCGTCCCACGCTGCTGAGGATGCGGGCTGCGTTGCGGAGCGTCACCCAGGGTCCCATTCCGCGCAATCCGCCGGCTGCCAATCCGATAAACTGTATCCCCGCGCGCGGGACCATCTCGGCCTCCATGCCGCTCCGGCTGCCGATCCAGAGCACATCGTCTGAGGTCAAGGTTGGCAACCCAGAACCCGCTGGCTTTGGCTCCAGCAAAAACTTGACCACTGTGAGGGCCGGGTAGACGTGTCCACCCGTGCCGCCAGCCGAGACGATGAGCCTCATGTGCCTGTTCCCGTTTCGGTCTTTGAGGCTCGATCCTGTCTCTGCGACGCGTCTCGAGCCTCGGATGTTGAGCTTGGGCTGCTGGCTGCTCGTGAGATGTTGAGCAGGATGCCAATGCCCACCATGCAGGTCACCAGCGATGAGCCTCCCACGCTGATAAAGGGCAGGGTGATCCCGGTGTACGGAATCGTGCCGGTTACGACCGCCATGTTGATCCAAGCCTGGAAGGTGATCCAGCAGGTGATACCCAAGGCCAGCAAGCGGCCAAAGGCATCGGACGCCCGGCCGGCGGTGCGAAAGCCGCGGTAGGCGAGCAACGCAAAGAGGCCAATGAGTGTCAGGCAACCAACCAGGCCCAGTTCCTCGCCCACAATCGCAAAAACGCTGTCGGTATGCGGAGTCGGCAGCCAGCGGTACTTCATCCGTCCGCTGCCGGGCCCCAGGCCAAAGAGTCCGCCGCTGCCCAAGGCGATCAATCCCTGGCGCAATTGGTCGTTGCTACTGGCCAAGGGATCCTTCCAGTAGGTAAAGAAGGGTTGGAGGCGTTCCATGGCAGTCCCAATGTTCTTGATGACGATGGTGAAGGCTGTGGTCCCGCCCACGATGCCGATGGCGAATTGCGAGAGGTCAGCGCCAGCCAAGAAGAACATGGCGACGGAGACCAGGACGATGACTATGGCCTCCGAAATGTCCGGTTGGGCCATGACCAACCCGGCGACGACGCCCACGATGATGGTGAAGGGCAACAGGCCGTAGGGCAGCCTGCGCAGTTGCTCGCCCTTTGAAGCAAGCCAGTGGCCGATGTAAACGATCACTGCCAGCTTGGCCAACTCGACGGGTGAAACCGATTTTTCGAGGAGCAGTCGGCCCTTGCCCGAGACAACCAGGGTGATCAGCAGCAGCAGCGCCAAAGCCATGATTGGGATGGAGAGTTTCATCCAGTGGCGGTAGTGCATCCGACTGGCAATGTACATCGCCACCGTGCCGATAACCAACCAGCGCACCTGGCGCTTGAAAAAGTAGGCTGTGTCGTCAAAGCCACGGTAGCCCATGTCGAACGTGGAGCTGTAGACCATCATAAGCCCGACGGCGATCAGACCTGCCACTGCCAGCAGCAGAATCCAGTCAGGTTGTCCCAGGGTCTCTGTTTTACTCTTGGCCATTATCACTCCAGTGCAGTAACCAATTGCCGAAAGTGTTCTCCCCGTTCTGCAAAATCACGGTAGACGTCAAAGCTAGTGCCCCCGGGCGAAAGGAGCACGACGTCGCCCGGCCGGGCCACCTGGGCGGCCAGCGCAACGGCGCGTTCCAGTGTCCCGGCGTGGTGCAGATGGCATATTGGGTCTTGGATGCTGTCCCTCGCCTGTTGCATTTCCCGCTCGATGAGGACGGCTGCTTCGCCGAACAAGAATAGATGACGGACTTTGCGCCAGGTCAGGGCGGCCATCTCGCCCCAGGGCAGGTGCTTGTCGCGACCGCCAGCCAGGAGGACGAGCGGCCCTTCGAATGATCTGAGCGCGGCGACGGTTCGCTCCGGCGTGGTGGCGATGCTGTCGTTGTACCAGCGCACGCCCTCCCGTTCACGAACTAGTTCCAGGCGGTGCTCCACGCCGGTGAAACGGGTCGCCACTTGGCGCAAGGCCTCGTACGGAGCACCGGCCGCAGAGGCTATGGCACAGGCAGCCAGCGTGTTGGCCACGTTGTGTTCTCCCAGCAGTTTTAGGTCCCTCATGCGACAAATGACTTTGTCGTGATCGGGCATCTTTAGAACCAGCTCGTCACCTCGCAGAAAAGCGCCTTCGGCCACCTCCTTTTCCAAGCTGAACCAATGCACTTGCTGCTGCTCTTTGCCCATTTGCCGGGTGATCGGATTGTCCAAGTTTAGAATGGCCACATTGCTGCGTAGCTGATGCTTCAGAATGTGGGCCTTGGCGGCGATGTAGGCCTCCATGCTGGGATGGCGGTCGAGATGGTTGGGTGTGATGTTCAGTACGGCAGCAACTGGTGGGCTCCAGCCGGCCGGATCGAACAGAACGACGTTCTGATTCTCCAGCTTGTCAGTCTTTCCATCGTTTGCCCACGGTGCAAAGAACTCCAATTGGAAGCTGGAGAGCTCCATAACTACCAGGTCGCTCGCCGTCATTTCGTCCAGGTACTCAATGAGCGGTCGCCCGATGTTCCCGCCGATCCAAGTTTTGTATCCCGCGGCCTCGAGCATGTCACCCACCAGGGCGGTCGTTGTGGTCTTGCCGCTAGAGCCGGTGATACCCACGATGGGCGCCGGGCACAGGCGAGTGAACAGGCGGGTCTCGCTGCTCAGAGGCAGGCCGCGTCGCTGCGCCTCGACCAGGAACGGGATCTCTAGCGGAACGCCGGGGCTGACGAACAGGATGTCAGCTGTATCCAGCAGATGCAGCGGGTGGCCGCCCAGGGCAAAGGTTGCCTGCAGATCAGCAAGGGCTGATACGTTGTCGGTCAGCATCTCGGCGGGTTTGATGTCGGTGACAGTCACCGTGGCGCCGCGCTCCGCGAGGAAGCGGGCCAGCGCCGTTCCCTCTCTGGCCAGACCTACAACCAACGTATGAACCTTTCTAAACTCTGTCTGTTTGCCCATTTTCTGATCCGCGAGTTTCTACAATAGCGCCAGTGCGATGCCCAGCATGGCCGCCAGCACGCCAATGAGCCAAAATCGCTGGGTGATCTGGGTCTCGCTCCAACCCAACAGCTCGAAATGGTGGTGCAGCGGTGTCATCTTGAACACGCGGCGGCCAGCGCCGGTGAGCCAGCGGGTGACCTTGAAGTAGCTCACTTGCACGATAACCGATCCCGCTTCACCTACAAAGACCAGGCTGATGATAGGCAGGAGGAGCCACTGAAATGACATTAGGGCTACGACGGCCAGTGTTGCTCCAAGCGCTAGCGAACCCATCCCGCCCATGAACAGATCGGCTGGATGGGCGTTGAACCACAGGAAGGCGAACAGGGCGCCGACCATGGTGAAACAGAACGACAACAGTGGGAATTGCCCTTGCAGAAAGGCGATGATGCCGTAGGCAATAAAGGCCACAGCGGCGATCGACCCCGCCAGCCCGTCCAGCCCGTCGGTCAGGTTGACGGCATTGGCTGTTCCCACGATGATAAAGACGGCGATGGGCATGTACCAGACCCCTACGTCCACGACGTCTCTTACTGTCGGGATCCCAACTTCGTGCAGACCCAGGAACTGGGGATGGTAAAGCCCGGTGGCCGTCACCAGAGCCAGGAGGAACTGCAATGGGAACATGACCCGGGCGCGCAGCCCGCCGCCCTCCCGCCAGCCACGCACCTCAAACAGGTCGTCCGCTGCGCCCAGCAGGCCAAATGCCGTCAGGACCAGCAGTGGCAGCAGGATGCTCTTGCCGATGAGGGGGCTGCCCTCCTCGAAACTAAAATAGGCCAGGATCGCTTTTCCCGCGTCAAAGCCACTGAGAAAGTTGGCAAAGTTCATCACGACGGTGATGAGCATCACGGGCACCAGGATCATAAAGCCGCCCATGGTCGGCGTGCCGATTTTGGTTTGATGGCGGGTGGGGCCTTCGACCCGGATCTGCTTGCCGATCCGCCATCTGCGCAGCAACCGCAGCAACGGCGGCCCCCAGATGACCGCAATAAAGAACGAAGCAGTGCCTAGGGTCAGGGCGAAGGACATCGGATCGCTGGTCATGGTCCATTTTCCTTTTGGGTCGCTTGCGTCAAGGTTGGAAACTGGGTCAGGGCCGCGACGATTTCTTCCATCCCCATTCCTCGCGATCCTTTGACCAGAATCCGGTCACCGGGTTCGATGACTGTCTGGAGCAGATCGATGGCTTGTGCATTCGTCTCCAAGATGTGGACGGCTTGGGCTTCCATACCGACTCTCAGCGCCTCCTCGCCGATGATGCGCCCCAGGCTGCCGACGGCGACCAGTACGTGGACCGCATCGCGGGCGCGGCGACCCACAATTTTGTGCCCCTCTTCCTCGTGGCGGCCAAGCTCGTACATGTCGCCCAAGACGGCGATTTTGCGCCCCTCTAGTTCGCTGAGCAGGTTCAAGGCGGCCGCAGTGGAGGCGGGGCTGGCATTGTAGGTATCGTCCAGGATGATGGACCCGGCCGGACCGTCCACTGATACCAGCCGCAGTTGAGCCGATCGGTCCTGAAGGCCAGACACGATCTCCTCCCAGGACAGCCCCTCCACCAACCCGACGGCGGCAGCGCGCAGAGCTGTGTGGACGCTGTGTCGGCCCAGCAAGGGCGCCCGGATGTGGATCCGCTCCTCGCCGTAGTGGAAGCGGAAACGGATGCCCTGTAGCCCTTCGCTTTGGATGTGGTCCGCCCACAGGTCGGCGTCGGGGCGGAGGCCATACGTGAACACGCGGGCTTGTGTCTGGTCGGCCATGGCCCGGACCCATTTGTCGTCGGCGTTGAGGATGGCTACGCCGCCCTCGTCCGCCGGCGGCAGGGCCTGAGCCAACTCGGCCTTGGCCTGGGTGATGCGCTCGATGCTCCCCAGTCGCTCCAGGTGGGTAGGGCCGATGTTGGTGACCACCCCGATTCGAGGCAGGGCAATTTCGGCCAGTTCGGCGATTTCGCCGATGTCGTACATACCCATCTCGAGGATCACCTGCTCATGCGCAGAAGTCAGGTGTAGGAGGGTCAGCGGCAAGCCGATCTCGTTGTTGTAGCTGGCTTGGCTTTTTAAGGTGTGATGGCGTTGGCTCATCACAGCGGCAATGACCTCTTTGCTGGAAGTCTTGCCCACACTGCCGGTCACGCCGATGACGGTCACGTGGGCCATATCTGGCTGTCTGCGCCAATGGGCCGCCGCCTGCTGCAGTCCACGCAAGCTGTCAGGCACGATCAGACAGAAGGAATTTCCGAGTCTGTAGATCTGCAGACTCTCGGTGGAGAACACCATGGCCGCGCCAGACGGAGCCTTTTCGGCAATGACGGCCGCGGCTCCGTTTTCGATGGCATCCGGGATAAAGTCGTGACCATCACGGTGCTCACCGCGCAGGGCGACAAACAGGCTGCCTCCCGTTGCCTGTCGAGAGTCAATCACCGCCGTGTGAATTTGGGTGGAACCGGCGTGCGCCACGACCTCGGGCGGTGGTGCCATTTCTGAGTCTGTGAGCCCGGCGATCAGGTCCACCAGTGTGAGTACGCTCGTTTCTGTGGTCATAGCCTCTGTCAGTGTTGTGCCAGACGGACCTCGTCCGGCGGGATTTGCAGGTAGACTAGCAACCGCTCGGCGATGGCCCGGAATGTCGGTGCAGCTGTCTGCGAGCCCCACTGTGATGCTGTGGGTTTGTTCAACTTGACCAAGATAATGATCTGCGGATCATAGGCCGGCGCCCAGCCCACAAACGAGGCAATGGTTTCTGACGGGTGATAGCCGTAGGCGGTCGGCACTTGGGCTGTGCCTGTCTTGCCGGCTACCTGGTACCCTGGCACCTGGGCCTTGGTGGCTCCTCGCTCGATTACCTCCACCAGCATGTCCGTCAAGGTTTTCGCCGACTGCTGCGAGATGGCGTGCCGTATGATCATGGGCTCGACCTGTACGGTTCGTTCGCCGTTCTGGTCAGTCGTGATGAACTGGTGCACAATGTACGGTTTCATCAGGACGCCTCGGTTGGCCACAGCCGCTGCGGCCGTGACCATCTGCATCGGCGTGACGGCGATGCCTTGGCCGAAAGAGTTGGTCCCCAATTCTGATGGAAACCAATTGGAGTCTCCAGGCCGCTTCATCATGCCCGGTCCCTCGCTGGCAAGATCCGCACCAGTCAAGGTGTCGAATCCGAAACGCCGCAGGTAGGTGTAGAATCGATCTTTGCCCATCGACGTGCTGATAAAGGCGGCAACGGTGTTCAATGAATGGACCAAGCCATCGAGCATGGTCACCCGGCCATATGCCTCGCGATCCCAGTTTCGGATGACTCGCCCGCCGACCTCCATGTGGCCGTTGTCGTAGAAGCTTGTGTGGGGACTGATGATCCCCGAGTCCAGTCCGGCAGCCCAGGTGATGATCTTGAAAATGGAGCCCGGCTCCCACATGCTGCTGACCGATGGGTCGGCCAGAAGCTGAGGGTCGGTGCCTGCGAATTCGTTCGGGTCATAGCTCGGGTTGTTGGCGATGGCCAACAGGGCGCCGGTCCGGGGATTCATGATGATGACGGTCCCGCTCTCGGCGCCGTATTCGCTCAGGGCTTTTTCGAGCTCTTCTTCGGCGATATACTGGATATTGCGATCCAGTGTTAGGATCAGATTGGAGCCGGCCTTGGGTGGAGTTCGGAACTCAGAAGGGATAGGGATCGCTTCCCCACCCGGATCTTGTTCGATCTGCTCCTTGCCCGCAACACCTTTGAGCAGCTGGTTGTGGTAGCCTTCCACACCGTAGAATCCGTCCCCCGTATCATTGACGATGCCGATGGCGTGGGCTGCCAGGCCGCTCTCAGGGTAGACGCGCAAAGGCCGAGGCGTGCAGGTAAGACCGCTGGCTTGCAGGTCGGCAACGGCCTCTCCGACCTGCTGATCTACATGACGTGCGATGGGAACCCAGGGGACATCCGACACAAGTAGGGTCAAGATCTTGTCCTTGGGCATATCCAGCTGATCCGCCAGTCGATCGGCCAGTTCCTCAGGATCGCTCACCAGCGGCGGAGATGCCGAGATGTCCCACTGCACGACATCCAGGGCTAGTATGTGGCCGTGGATGTCAGCGATGTAGCCTCGTTCTTGGCGCACCTCGCGTTCCCGGCGGCGTTGTCCACTGGCCTTCTGGCTCAATTCTGCGTGCCTCATCACCTGGAAGCGGACGAGCTGTGCGACAATGACCGAAAGGGCAAATGTCAGGCCCAGGGCCATTAGGAGCATCCGGCGATGACTAGTTCTTTGCTTCTTGTTCGTTAGCATAGTCGTTTCATTCCGGGCGACGCATCAGGGTTCACTTCTTGCTTCTGACCAACTGTCAAGATTTTGAAACAGTGCACCCCGAGCTGATGCTGTTGCAGCCTCAGCACGGCTGCCAAGCTCCGCTTTCGGCTGGGCAAGGGGCTTGGATATCCGCAGATAGATCGGTTTGTGCGGTCGGTACCCTAGACTCAGAGCCCGGTCGGCCAGCTGCCTGGGCGATTCGGCCTCGGCAATCTCCCGCTGGATGGCAAGGTTGAGGCGCTCGTATTTGTGCAACTCCTCGGTCCTGAGCTGGATCTGGCGTCCGTTCGTTGCGATTTCCAGGGCGAGGATGAGGTGCAACCAGCGGAATAGGATGAGCAGCGCGACAAAGATGATAACGGCTGTTCGCATGGAGGGCGCGCGACCGGCGACACGCAGCCGGGGGCGCCCAGGTATCGGTTGGGATGAACTTGGCGAGCCTGCCACAGATCTCTTCACCTCCTTCCTATGTGATGGCGGTTGGGACTTGGCAACTAGGCGACGGCAGAGTCGCTGGTGCTTGGCTCCGCAAGACGTTCTGCGATCCGGAGCTTGGCACTGCGGCTCTTTGGGTTGTGGGTGACTTCTTGTTCTGTGGGCCGCGTCGGCTTGCGGGTGATAATCCGCAACGTGGCCCGATGCCCGCAGGCGCAAACAGGGATCTTGGGCGGGCATATGCAATCCCGCGCTTCTTGCCGATAGAATCTCTTTACGATCCGGTCTTCCAGCGAGTGGAAGGAGATGACAGCCAGTCGTCCGCCAGGCCGGAGCAGATCACGAGCTTGAGGCAGTGCTTGAGCGAGGGCGCCCAGCTCGTCGTTGACGGCAATGCGCAACGCCTGGAAGGTGCGGGTGGCAGGGTGGATCCTTTCACGGTGCCCTACCGTGCGCGCCACCCGGTCCGCCAATTGGCCAGTGGTGATGATCGGTCGGGCGGCAACGATGGCCCTGGCAATGCGGCGGGAGTGTCGCTCCTCGCCATGGCGCCACAGGATGTCGGCTAGCTCTGCTTCAGGCAGTTGGTTGACAAGGTCCGCCGCCGACTGACCTTCAGTTGGGTCAAAGCGCATGTCCAGCGGTCCGTCGTGATTGAACGAAAAGCCTCGTTCGGCGTCTGCCAGTTGTCGCGACGAAAGACCCAGGTCCATTAGGATGCTGTCCACTTGTTCGAAGCCGAGGGACAAAGCTGTGTCCTTCAGGCGCCGAAAGTTGGCGACCTGTAAGATAGCTCTGTCGCCAAACGGCTGCAAGACCTGCCGGGCAAAGGAAATAGCTTCGGGATCGGCATCAAGTCCCAGAAGGCGGCCAGTGGGCGCCGAGGCGCACAAGATGCCGGAGGCATGTCCTCCTGCACCCACCGTGGCGTCGATGTGGCACAGGCCCGGCCGAACCTGCAAGCCAGCCAACACCTCGTCGTACAGGACCGGAATGTGGTTGCTGGTCTCTGTCATGCTCGCCATCCACTTATCGGGCTAGATGCCGAGGCTTTCGTATTGTGCGGCGCGCCCTTCGGGATCGTTGTAGCTCTGTACCTGGAGCTCCTTCCACTGCTCCGGATTCCAGATTTCGCAGTGATCGTGCAAGCCGATGATCGTTGCTGAGTTGTCAATGTTCGCGTATTCTCGGAGACAGGAAGGGAGAGTGATCCGTCCCTGCCTATCAGGAGTTACGTCAAAGGCGCCACCGAATACCTGACGGCGGAATCCCCGGGCCCTGGGGTTGGTCAGGGGCAGCTTGTCGATCTTTTCCGCGAGTGTGGCCCAGATGTCCATCGGGTAGAGCCACAGACAAAGGTCGATCCCTTTGGTCACAACCAATCCGACGGCCAGCCGATCCCGGAATCTAGCAGGGATGGTGACTCGTCCTTTCTTGTCGACTGTATGCTCAAATTCTCCGAGGAACATTGGCCCCGCCGAACATTTGTTCTAGGGTCTTCTTTGAACTTCGCCCCACTTTGAACCACTACTCTCCACTCTGGACCACTATTATACCCTACTTGCTCCGTTTTTTCAAGTCCTGGAGGGATGATTTCGCTCCAACTCGGCAAATTTTAATCTTGGGAGGGCGCAGGGCTCTGGGGCTTACTGGCTTGCAGGGGCCTTTGTCAGGGCTTCTCTCGATTGCCCTTTGTGTTCGCTATGATTTGGCGCGGGAAGACAACGATGGTATAATACAGCGCGCGAGAGAATCTGGCTTACGGAGAGGTAGCATAGTCTGGTCTAATGCGCACGATTGGAAATCGTGTGAGGGTCACACCTCCGTGGGTTCGAATCCCACCCTCTCCGCCAGTGATTGCAAGGCGCTGCAGCATGCCGACCATCTGCAGCGCTTTTCTGTTGGGGGAAAGCCGAGGTACTGAGGTTACTTTGCTCGATCCGCCTTGATGAGGCGTCCGGCCAGCATGCCGCCTAACACGGCCAGGTCTTCGGTTGGCAGGTAGTGGCTGGCCGATGCATCGAACAGGACATTGGCATTGGCGGAGAACTCCTCGTCGGCCAGGTAGAGCACTATGGCCAGCCAGACACGGGGAAGAAGCCGAAAGAGGAATGAGGTGTCGCCGAAACTGAGGCGTTCACCCCCCAATGTCTGAGCGGCCGCTTCAAAGGCCGCCCGGTCAGCACCAAAGGCGTGGGCTAGGCGTAGGTTAGCCCGACCTTGAAACGCAGCGTCGTAGCCCAGCCCGCCCGGCAGATTGCGGAAGGCGATCCACTTGCTGGACAGAGTCGTGCCGTCCGCGGTGAG